>DATFVJ010000069.1:0-13445 GCA_035260365.1 Streptosporangiaceae bacterium | reverse complement strand
CTCGCCGATGCCGCGAAGCAGCAGGTAGCTGGCGAGCACCGCCACGGCCGTCACCATCGCGTACGAGCGCGCCTCCTGGCCGAACCTGCTCGTCATCGGCAGCGCGGCGAAGACGAGCCCGGCGAGCAGCCCGGTCTGCGGGGAACCGAGCCTGCGGCCGATCACCGCGGTGCCGAACGCGGCCGCGGCCATCGCGATCGCCGAGGGGAGCCGCATCACGAACTCGCTCGTCCCGAACAGGTGCGCCAGCGGCCAGATGACCAGGTAGTAGGCACCGTGCACGGCGTCGACGCGCGCGAACATGCGGATCATCTCGGGCAGTTGCCGCCTGGCCGCGGTCAGCGTCGCCGCCTCGTCGCGCCAGAAGGACGCGGCGCCGATGCGCCACAGCGTCACGGCCAGAGTGACCAGGGCTGGCACGATCGGCATCCACACGGGCCACAGCGACCGCCCGCCGGTACCGGTCCGCGCGCCGCATCCAGGCAGCCCCGCGGCCCGCTGGGCCGGAGCGGTCACCGGCGCACCCCCAGTCGCCGAGCCGGCTTATCAGGTCGAGCTTGTGCGCCGATGCCCATAGGCTTTCCGCATGTCCTCGCCGAGCAGCCATATCCTAACGGCCCCCGCCTGGCCCTACGCCAACGGTCCGCGCCATATCGGCCACGTGTCGGGATTCGGTGTCCCCGCTGACATGTTTAGCCGCTTTCAGCGGATGTCCGGCAACCAGGTGCTGATGGTGAGCGGTACCGATGAGCACGGCACGCCGATTCAGGTGCAGGCCGACTCGGAGGGCGTGACAGCACGTGACCTGGCTGATCGCTACAACCGGGTGATCGCGGAAGATCTGCACGCGCTCGGCCTCTCGTACGACCTGTTCACGCGCACGACCACGCGCAACCACTACGCGGTCGTACAGGAGATCTTCACCGGGCTGTACAACAACGGCTACGTGTTCCCCAAGACAACGCTTGGCGCGATCTCCCCGTCCACGGGGCGCACGCTGCCCGATCGTTACATCGAGGGCACCTGCCCGATCTGTGGCTATCCTGGTGCCCGCGGCGATCAGTGCGACAACTGCGGCAATCAACTGGACCCTGTCGACCTGATCAACCCACGTTCACGGATCAATGGCGAGACGCCGGTGTTCGTGGAGACCGAGCATTTCTTCCTCGACCTCCCCGCGTTTACCGAGGCACTCGGGAGCTGGCTGCAGAGCAAGAGCGGCAAGTGGCGGCCTAACGTGCTGAAGTTCTCGCTCAACCTGCTCAGCGAACTGCAGCCCCGCGCGATCACCCGCGACCTGGACTGGGGAGTGCCCGTGCCGCTGCCCGGCTGGCGCGATCGCACCGACAAGCGCATCTACGTCTGGTTCGACGCGGTCATCGGCTACCTGTCGGCCTCGATCGAGTGGGCGCGCAGGTCGGGCGACCCGGACGCCTGGCGCGCCTGGTGGCAGTCACCGGACGCGGAGTCGTACTACTTCATGGGCAAGGACAACATCGTCTTCCATTCGGAGATCTGGCCAGCGATGCTGCTCGGCTACAGCGGCCGGGGGAGCCGTGACGGCACACCGGGCGCGCTCGGCCCGCTCAATCTGCCGACCGAGGTCGTCTCGAGCGAATACCTGACCATGGAGGGAAGGAAGTTCTCCTCGTCCCGCAGCATCGTCATCTACGTGCGCGACTTCCTCTCGCGCTACGACGTCGACGCGCTGCGGTACTACATCGCCGTAGCCGGGCCGGAGAACACCGATACCGATTTCACCTGGAGTGAGTTCGTCCGGCGCAATAACGACGAGCTGGTGGCGAACTGGGGCAATCTCGTCAACCGCACCGTCTCATTTGCCGCACGAAACGTCGGCGAGATCCCGGCTCCGGGCGACCTCCTGGGTGTGGACCTGGCAATACTTGAGAACTCTCGGCAGTCGTTCGGGATCGTTGGCCCGTCGCTTTCACGTTCCCGGTTCAAACAGGCGATCAACGACGCGATGCGGACCGTCGCGGAGGCGAATAAGTACCTCTCGGATCAAGCCCCGTGGAAACTCCGCGAATCCGATCCTGAGCGGATGCGGACGGTCGTGCACGTCGCGCTGCAACTGGTGGACGACGCCAAGACCCTGCTGACGCCGTTCCTGCCCTTTTCGGCGGAAAAGGTGTACACGATGCTTGGCGGCGACGGCATCTGGTCCGGGATGCCGGAAATGCGGGAAGTCGACGAACCGGACGGGGCCGACGGCGCTACGTCTTACCCGGTACTCACCGGAGATTACCGAACGGCTGCGCGGTGGGAATCAAGCCCGGTCCGCGTGGGCACGCCGCTGCGCCCGCCTTCGCCGCTGTTCGCCAAGCTCGACCCCTCGGTCGCCGAGGAAGAGGTCGCGCGGCTGGCGGCGGAATGACCGCGCGACCCGGCGAGGGCACCGCCGGGCCGCCAGGGCCCGGGGCCGCCGCGGCGCCCGGGATGGCGGGCGGCCCACGCACCACACCGGCCGACGTCGCGCACGGGTGGAGCAACGCCGAGGCGTTCGACAGTCACTGCCACCTTGACCTGCTCGACCCGCCCATGCCGCAGGTGCTCGCCGATGCCGCCGCCGCGGGCATCAACCGGGTCGTGACGGTGGGTTACAACCTCGAGTCGTCGCGCTGGGCGGCCCAGTGCGCCGCGGATCATCCCGCCGTGGCCGCCGCGGTCGCCATCCACCCGAACGAAACCGGTGCGGCCGGGGACGGCGCGTTCGAGCAGATCGCCCGGCTGGCCAGCCTGCCGCACGTGCGCGCGATCGGCGAGACCGGGCTCGACTATTACCGCGACTGGTCGGACCGGGGCGTGCAGCGCGACTGGTTCCGCGCGCATATCGGCCTGGCCAAGCAAATGGGCAAGGCGCTGGTTATCCACGACCGTGAGGCGCACGGCGACGTGCTGCGCATCCTGGCCGACGAGGGCCCGCCGCCGCGGGTGGTCTTCCACTGCTTTTCCGGTGACGAGGAAATGGTCAAGGTGTGCGCCGCCGCCGGCTACGTCATGAGTTTCGCCGGAAACGTGACCTTCGCCAATGCGGGGCCGCTGCGCGAGGCCGCCCGCGCCGTGCCGCCCGGCCTGCTCCTGGTCGAGACGGACGCGCCGTATCTGACTCCGGTGCCTTATCGCGGCAAACCGAACGCGCCTGCCATGATCCCGTACACGCTCCGCTGCATCGCCGAGGTCAAGGGCATCGATCCGGCTGAGCTTGCCGCCGACGTAATGCTGACCGGCGAGCGGGTATTCGGTCCCTGGTAAATGCGCGAGGAATCGGGCGGCGCGCCCCGCCTGCTCGGACCGGCCGACATTCGCGGGCTGGCCGGCCGTCTGGGCATCCGGCCGGCCAAGTGGCTCGGCCAGAACTTCGTGATCGATCCGGGCACGGTACGGCGCATCGTGCGGCTCGCGGACCTGTCGCCCGATGACGTGGTCCTCGAAGTGGGTCCTGGGTTCGGCTCGCTTACCCTGGCCCTCCTGCCGGACGCGCGCAAGGTCGTCGCCGTCGAGGTGGATCCCACCTTGGCGGGCGCGCTCGCCGCGACAGTCGCCGACGCGGCGCCGCGGTTGGCCGGGCGCCTCGACGTGGTCCAGGCCGACGCGGCGAGGATGGGGCCGATTGCGGGCGAGCCCCCCACCGTCCTGGTCGCGAACCTCCCGTACAACGTCGCGGTTCCCGTGCTCCTGCATCTGCTCGCGACCACACCGTCACTGACCCGCGGCCTGGTCATGGTGCAGGCCGAGGTCGCCGAGCGGATGTGCGCGCCGCCGGGAAGCCCCGCGTACGGCGTCCCGTCGGTGAAGCTGGCCTGGTTCGCGGCGGCCCGCCGCGCCGGCTCCGTGCCGAGGACCGTTTTCTGGCCCGTTCCTGGCGTTGACTCCGGTCTTGTCGCCTTCGTCCGGCGGGCTCCACCGCAGACCCCGGCGAGCCGCGGTGAGGTATTCGCCGTGATCGACGCGGCGTTCGCCCAGCGCCGCAAGACCCTGCGCGCCGCGCTCGCCGCCTGGGCCGGTTCACGGGATGAGGCCGAGAGGTTGCTGCGGCGCGCGGGTGTGGATCCCGGTGCCAGGGGAGAGACCCTTGGCGTGGCGGAGTTCGCCCGGATCGCGGCCGCTCGTGACCTGTGAGAGCGGTGTCTTGACCGAACCGGGCCGATCCGGGTTGACCCAACCGTCCCGCGGGCCAGATACGATCAGTCGATCGTGACCGGTTTGACGGCCCGCGCGCCCGCCAAGATCAACCTGCAGCTGTCCGTGGGACCACGGCGGCCCGATGGATTCCACGATCTCGCCACCATCTTCCAGGCGGTCTCCCTCTTCGACGAGGTGACCGTACGGCCCGCTCGCAACGTCACCGCCCGCGTCGAGGGGGAGGGTGCGGAACTGGTCCCGGGCGGCCGGGGCAACCTCGCCGTCCAGGCGGCGGCCGCGCTGCGCAAGGCGGCGGGGATCAGGGCGGGCGCCGAGATCGTGATCAGCAAGCGGATCCCGGTGGCGGCCGGCCTGGCCGGCGGCAGCGCCGACGCGGCTGCGGCCCTGGTCGCGTGCAACAAGCTATGGGGCGCTGGCCTCAGCCCCGCCGAACTGTCCGGCCTCGCGGCCGGGATCGGCAGTGACGTTCCGTTCAGCCTGGCCGGTGGCACCGCCGTCGGCCTCGGCCGGGGCGAGCGGCTGACCCACGCCCTGGCCAGCGGCCGGTATCACTGGGTGCTCGCCGTCGCGGCGGGCGGTTTGTCCACCGCGGACGTATACGCCGAGTGCGACAGGCTCCGCGCCGTGCGCGCCGCAGGCGGGCGCGGGCCGGCGGGGGACGGCGTTGCCGTGGGCCGTGATCTTCTGGCCGCGCTGCGCTCGGGTGACGCGGCCCGGGTCGGCGCGCTGCTCAGCAATGACCTGCAGCCCGCGGCGCAGTCACTGCGGCCGCAACTACGGCGGACGCTCGAAGCGGGCACCGAGCACGGCGCGCTCGGTTCGATCGTCTCCGGCTCCGGTCCTACCTGCGCCTTTCTGACCAGGGGCGAGGAGCATGCCCTCGACCTGGCCGCCGCGCTCGCCGGGGCCGGCGTCTGCAGGCACGTGGCCCGCGTCAGCGGCCCCGTCGCCGGCGCGGTGCTCATCCGGCAACAGGCGGGCCGGAGCGGCAACCCGTGAACCGGGCGCCGGGCGGTGTGAACCTCGTCAACCTGGAGAACGTCCGCAAGGCCTACGGCCCGCTCGTCCTGCTCGACGGCGTCTCGCTCGGCGTGGCGGCGGGTGAGCGGATCGGGGTGGTCGGGCGCAACGGTGGCGGGAAGACCACGCTCGTCTCGATCCTCGCGGCGCGCGCTGAGCCCGATACCGGCCGCGTGACCCACGGCCGTGAGGTACGCGTCGGTTACCTGCCACAGCATGACGGCCCGGCTGGCACCGTGCGCGAGATGGTGCTCGGCTCGCGGCCGGACTACGACTGGGCGGGCGATCCCCGGGCACGCGATGTGGTTACCGCGTTGTTGCCCGGGGTCGCGCTGAACGCGCCCGCGGGTCAGCTTTCCGGCGGTGAGCGCCGGCGGGTGGCATTGGCCAGGCTCCTCGTCGCCGACCCCACCATGCTCGTCCTCGACGAGCCCACCAATCATCTCGACATCGAGGGCATCGACTGGCTGGCGGGCCATTTGCGCGACCGCGGGATCGCGGTTGTCGCGGTGACCCACGACCGCTGGTTCCTCGACGCCGTCTGCGAGCAGATCTGGGAGGTCGCCGACGGTCAGGTGCACAAGTACGACGGTGGCTACTCGGCTTATGTGCTGGCCAGGGCGGAGCGGGACCGGGTCGCCGCCGCGGTGGAGCGGCGTCGGCAGGGCCTGCTCCGCAAGGAACTCGCCTGGCTGCGCCGCGGCCCACCGGCTCGCACGTCCAAGCCGAAGTTCCGGATCGAGGCGGCGAACGACCTCATCGCGAACGAGCCCGCACCACGCGACACGGTCGCGCTGACCAGGCTCGCCAGCGCGCGTCTCGGCCGGACCGTGGTCGGCCTCGAGGACGTGCACGTGCAGGCCGGCGGCCGGACCTTGCTCGCGGGCGTGACCTGGCAGTTGGGGCCGGGCGACCGGGTGGGGATACTTGGCGCCAACGGCAGCGGCAAGACGACCCTGCTCCGGCTGCTCGACGGGACGCTGAGCGACGGTACCGGACTCCGGGTGCAGGGGCGGGTCGTACGCGGCAGGACCGCCCGGATCGGCCATCTGTCGCAGGAGCTGGCCGAACTCGACCCGTCGCCGCGGGTGATCGAGGCCGCCGAGGACGTCCGCCGCCAGGCCCGGATCGGTCAGCGCGAACTATCCGCCAGCCAGCTTCTGCAGCAGCTGGGGTTCTCCGGAGCGCGCCAGCAGGTGGCCGTGTCGATGCTGTCCGGCGGCGAGCGGCGGAGGCTGCAGCTGCTGCGGCTGCTGATGGACGAGCCCAACGTGCTGCTGCTCGACGAGCCAACAAACGATCTTGACATCGAAACGCTGACCGAGGTCGAGGATCTGCTCGACGGGTGGCCGGGCTCCCTCGTCGTCGTCAGCCACGACAGGTACTTCCTCGAGCGCGTCACCGATCACGTGCTCGCGCTGCCCGGTGATGGCAGCCTCGCGTTTCTCGGCGGCGGCGTGGACGAATATCTGGCGATGCTCCAGGCCCGCGGCACTCGGCGCGCTGAGCTGCCGGTGCGCCAGGCGGCGGGCCAGGATCTGCCCGCGGGTACCGCGGCGCGCGCCCGCGCCGCGCGCAAGGAACTGCAGCGAGTGGAACGCCGCCTCGACCGGCTCGTCGCGGAGGAGGCCGAACTCACCTCGTCGCTCGCCGAGCAGGCGAGCGACTACCGCAAGCTCATCGAGCTTGGCGATCGGCTGCGCGGCGTACAGCAGGAGAAATCCCAGCTCGAGGAGCGATGGCTGGCCCTTGCCGAGCAGATCCAGGGTTAGGGCATGTCCCGTAGGCCGCTCCGGGCCCGGGCGTGACGCCGAGCGGGGACGTGCGGCACGTGCTCGACGCCGGCCGCGCCGTGGGCGCGCTCATGATCCGTTTCTGTGGAACTCTGCCTGCACATGGCGCCGGCAGATTGACACAGTTGCGGATCTTGGGCTGTTCCCGCTTCTGAGCATGTGCCGGGCCTACGGCGACCCGGCGTCGAAGGGCGCGAGCAGGGCGCGCAGCATCGCGGCGAGCTTGGCGCGCTGCGGCGGGGTGAGGCCGGCGAGCAGCGCCTGCTCGCTGCTGAGCAGGGCGCCGAGGGCGAGGTCGACCCGGGCGAGCCCGTCGTCGGTCAGCGAGACGAGCACGCCGCGCCGGTCCTGCGGATCGGGTTCGCGGCGGACGAGTCCCGACTGTTCGAGCCGGTCGATCCGGTTCGTCATGGTGCCCGAGGTGACCATGGTGGCACGGAGCAGGTTCCCGGGGCTGAGCCGGTAGGGCGGCCCCTGGCGGCGCAGCGAGGAGAGCACGTCGAACTCCCAGGGCTCGAGCCCGTGCACGGCAAACGCGGCGGCCCGCGCGCGGTCCAGGTGCCTGGCGAGCCGCCAGATCCGGCTCAGCACCTGAAGCGGCGTCACGTCGAGGTCGGGCCGCTGGGCACGCCACTCCTCGACGAGCTGGTCGACCTCGTCCGTCACCTGGCCGGCCTGGCCTCCCCCGGCGTCGCGCCCCGCGCCCTTCATGCCGCACAGTGTATCTCTTGACATCGAGAGACAAGGCTGGAGAGAGTTTGTCTCGATATCAAGATATCGGAGGGTGGCATGTGGGACCCGGCCCAGTACCAGCGCTATTCGGACGAGCGCTCGCGGCCGTTTTTCGAGCTGCTCGCGCGCGTCGATGCCGCGTCGCCGCGCTTTGTGGTCGATCTTGGCTGCGGGCCCACGGCACCGTGCTGCCGTTCCGGCGCGTCTTCGTCGTCGCTCGAAGGAGCGAAGGACCGCGGTGATCGGATCACCCACGCGGGTCAGTGCGCGGGATCGTCGGCTCCGTTCGGTACCGCGGGCAGGGCAGGCATCGCGGGCAGCGCGGGAATCACGGGACCGCGCCGGGCGGCGCGTCCCCGCGACTCCTTCTCCTTGCGCTGGCGCCGCTGGTCACCCTGGGCGGAAAGGCGCGGCCTGGCATCCAGGCCGGACAGCCCGTTCCACGCCAGGTTCACCAGGTGCGCGGCGACCTCGTCCAGTTTGGGCTTACGTGCGTCCAGCCACCATTGGCCGGTGAGGGCCACCATGCCGACCAGCATCTGCGCGTACATCGGGGCCAGCTTGGGATCGTAACCCCTGGCCTTGAACTCGGCGCCGAGTATGTGCTCGACCTCACTCGCGATGTCGCTGAGCAGGCTGGCGAACGTCCCCGTGCCCGACGCGGCGTGCGAGTCGCGCACCAGGATGCGGAAGCCGTCCGCGCTGTCCTCGATGTACTCGAGCAGCGCCAGCGCCGCACCCTCGAGCTTTTGCCGGTAATGGCCGTCGGAAAGGGAGGCCGTGACCATGCCAAGCAGGCGCTGCATCTCGCGGTCGACCACGACGGCGTAAAGACCCTCCTTACCGCCGAAGTGCTCGTAGACGACCGGTTTGGAGACGCCGGCCTGAGCCGCGATCTCCTCGATCGACGTGCCGTCGAAGCCTCGTTCAGCAAACAGGCGCCGTCCGATTCCGAGCAGCTGCTCTCTGCGTTCGGCGCCTGTCATCCGCTTTCTGCGGGATCTTGGTGATGAGTCGCTCACCGGTCAATCATGACGACTATGCCGCCCGGCCCGCGTCGCCGCGCTGCCGCGCCATCGATCCGAGCCTGCGCCCGGCCGAGCCCGTCTGCTTCGCGGTGAGGCGGTCGGCGTCGGGCCACCGGACGTCGTAGGCGAGCCCGAGTTTCTCGAGCGCCCAGATCACCCGGGCCGCCTCGTCGATCTGCCCCTTGAGCGCGCCGTGCCGCGCGCAGGTCGGATCGGCGTGGTGCAGGTTGTGCCAGGACTCGCCGAACGACGCGATGGCCAGCCAGGCCACGTTGCGTGACTTGTCCCGCACGTCGAAGGACTCCTGGCCGAACGTGTGGCAGATCGAGTTGATCGACCACGTCACGTGGTGGAGCAGCGCCACACGGATCAGGCTGGCCCAGAAGAACGCGGCGAGCGCGCCCTGCCATGACATCGACCACAGGCCGCCGATCGCGGCGGGCAGCACCAGCGAAACGGCGACAATCGCCGGGAACGCGCGCGAGATGCGGCGAATGTCGCGGTCGGCGAGCAGGTCGGGCACGAATCGCTGGCGTGAGGTCCGGTTGGCGTCGAACAGCCAGCCGATATGGGCGTAGACCAGGCCCTTGGTGAGCGCCTTCCAGTCGTCGCCGAACCGCCAGGGTGAGTGCGGGTCGCCCTCACGATCGGAGTACTTGTGATGGCGGCGATGATCGGCGACCCAGGTGAGGACCGGGCCCTCGATGGCCAGGCTGCCCGCGATCGCGAGCCCGATCCGCAGCGACCGCTTCGCCTTGAACGAACCGTGCGTGAAGTAGCGGTGGAAGCCGACCGCGATGCCAAGCCCCGAGACCGCGTAGAAGACCAGCCCGATCACCACGTCGGCCCAGCCGAGCCCCCAGCCCCACGCGAGCGGTATCGCAGCGAGCACCGCTAGGAACGGCACAACCACGAAGATCCCGACCAGAGCGCGCTCCGTGGCGCCTGCCGGTTCGGGATCGATTTCCGGCGGCGGCGAGGTGCGCGGCGGCCCGGCCGCTGGCGCGGTCCGATCCGCTTGTTCCGTCTGTGACGGCTGTGTCGTGGCCGGACCACCGCTAGCGTGCGGCGGTTCGAGCAGGGCACTGCTGCCGGGGGTTACGGGAGACGTAGCTGTCATTGCGCTCCTTCGTAGCAATGCTGCGGTCGTTGCTGCGCTGCTGGCTGGCTTCGCGGATCCCTGCGACCTACCTTACGTTACCGTAAGCTACGCAGCCGTAGGTTGGGCAAGGGGAGCGACTCAGATTTCACGAAGCTGTCGACCGGCTTATCCCGAACGGCCACCGCAGCGTCTCACGATCCGAGACAGTGCGGCGCGCTGTGACCCGTCGCCCACAGGGCGCTGCGCCGGCACCTGACCGCAGAGTCCTACCCCTGAATCGGCATCGAAACCCCAAGCGGCTACAAAAGCCGCAATGTATGTTGCGGTAGTAGGTTACTTACGGTCCGATTGGCTCGGCGCCGGGCGAACCAGCCGGGCGGCGCCCGCCCGCCGAAGGCCAGTTTCCACGGGCTCGGCAGACCCGCGCGACAGTTCTCAGATTCTGGCGTGGCTCTCTCGCGCGCCTCTTGAGGCCGCTGCCGCCGGCCCGGTACGCGGCACAGGTCACCGGCGCGACGAGCGCAAGGTGCCGGCACCGGATCGCTGAAGCACCCGCCCGCGTCGGCCGGCGATCCGTCCGCAATGGCGTCGAGCAGACGGGGTGGTTGGCGATAAGGTGAGGCTCCGAACCATCCCGGGTGGTCTAGCTGGCATGACATCAGGTTTTGGTCCTGAGAACCGAGGTTCGAATCCTCGCCCGGGAGCTTCGCTTTCACTACCTGACGAGGTTCGGAGCCTGACCCGATGGGCTCAGCGCCGTCGGCGGCTCACCGGCGAGTGCGTCACCGAGCGTGCTGTTGCCGATGCCCAGGATAGTTTGATTTCGCGGCGTGACTTGCCCGCGTGGCGCAGGGCGACCGCCTCCGCGCGCAGCCGTAATGGATCATCCTTCGAACCCATGCTCCAGATTGAAGCAGTAGCCAGCGACAATTTTCCTTGCCTGGCCGCCGCCGCGGCACGCTGGAAGGTACTCATGACCGAGCGGCCCGCGCGTCGCCATCCGTCCTGGCGGTATCCTGCCGGAGTCGGGCGCGTGAACTAACCTTTCCGTGCCGCGCCCGCCCCGATCGCCGGCCGCGATACTCGAGGAGTTCTGGGGAGTGAGCGTGAGCCGCCCGGCAGCCGTGATCGTCCTCGCCGCAGGAGAGGGCACGCGAATGAGGTCACGCGTACCCAAGGTCCTGCACGAGCTCTGCGGTCGCAGCATGCTTGGCCACGTCGTGATGAGCGCACGGCAGATCGACCCGGAGCGGCTGATCGTCGTGGCCGGGCACGGTCGCGATCTCGTCGCCGCCCACCTGGCCGAGCACGCGCCGGAGGCGCGCGTCGTCGTGCAGGACCGTATCGGTGGCACCGGTCACGCCGTGCGCACGGTGATCGACGCGACCGGCGTGATCCCTGGCACCGTGCTCGTGACCTACGGTGACACCCCGCTGCTGCGGGCGGAGACGCTGGCCAGGCTCGCGGCCGAGCACTCCGCCGCGGGCAACGCCGTCACCGTGCTGACCGCGGCGGTCGGCGACCCGACCGGATACGGCCGCATCGTCAGGGACCGCGACGGCGCCATGTCCGAGATCGTGGAGGAGCGGGACGCGACACCGAAGCAGCGCGCGATCACCGAGATCAACTCGGGCGTCTACGCCTTCGACGGCGCGCTGCTCGCGGACGCGGCGAAGCGGGTGTCCACGGCCAACGCCAAGGGCGAGGAATACCTCACCGACGTCGTCGCGATCCTCCGCGGTGACGGGCACAAGACCGGCACCGTGGTGGCCGCCGACGCCGCCGAGGTCGAAGGGGTGAACGACCGCGCGCAACTCGCGGGCGCCCGCCGGCTGTGCAACGACCGCCTGCTCAGGTACTGGATGCTGGCCGGCGTGACGATCGTCGATCCGGCCACCACGTGGATCGGCGTCGACGTGACCCTGGAGCCGGACAGCGAGATCTGGCCGGGCACCGCGCTCGAGGGCAGAACCGCGGTCGGCGCCGGCGCGCGGATCGGGCCTGGCTGCGTGCTCAGGGACACGACCGTGGCCGAGGGCGCCACGGTCACCCACGCGGTCTGCGAGTCGGCCCAGATCGGCCCCGGCGCCAGCGTCGGGCCATTCGCGTACCTGCGGCCGGGGACCCTGCTCGGCCCCGGCGCGAAGGCGGGTACCTACGTAGAACTCAAGAACGCGGTCGTCGGTCCCGGCTCCAAGGTGCCGCACCTGACCTACGTGGGCGACGCGGAGATCGGCGAGCAGTCGAACATCGGCGCGGCCACGGTATTCGTCAACTACGACGGCGTCGCCAAGCACCGCTCGACCATCGGCGATCACGTACGGGTGGGCAGCGACACCATGCTTGTGGCGCCGGTGCACGTCGGAGACGGTGCGTACACCGCGGCGGGTTCGGTCATCAACCAGGATGTGCCGCCGGGTGCGCTCGCGGTCGCCCGCGCGCGCCAGCGCAACATCGAGGGCTGGGTGAGCCACCGGCGCCCCGGCACCGCGGCGGCCCGCGCGGCCGAGGCGGCGCAGCGGCCGTTGGCCGACCAGGCCGAGGCGGCGCAGCGGCCCCAGCCGGACCAGCAGGAAACCAAGGCTGACGAGGGGACAGGCGATTGACAGGCATAACCGCGACAGGCGCCAAACGGCTGCTGCTCTTCTCCGGCCGCGCCTTCCCTGAGTTCGCGCAGGAGGTGGGGCGGTGCCTCGGCATAGAACCCACACCGACCACGCTGCGCGACTTCGCGAACGGTGAGATATTCGTCCGGTTCCTCGAATCCGTGCGCGGATGTGACGCGTTCGTGCTGCAAAGTCACACGGCGCCGATCAATCAATGGATCATGGAACAGCTGATCATGATCGACGCGCTCAAGCGGGCGTCAGCCAAACGGATCACGGTGGTCACGCCGTTCTTCGGCTATGCGCGGCAGGACAAGAAGAACCGGGGCAGGGAACCGATCTCCGCCCGGCTGATGGCCGACCTGTACGCCACCGCGGGCGCCGACCGGCTGATGGCCGTCGACCTGCACACCGCGCAGATCCAGGGCTTCTTCGACGGGCCCGTCGACCATCTGTTCGCGCTGCCCATCCTCGCCGAGTACATCGAGAACAGGATCGACCTCGCACAGGCGACCGTCGTGGCGCCCGACGCGGGCCGGGTCCGGGTGTGTGAGCGCTGGACGGACCGGCTCGGCTGCCCGCTGGCCATCATCCACAAGCGCCGCAATCCCGACGTCCCCAACGACGTCAAGGTCCACGAGGTGGTGGGCCAGGTCAAGGGCCGCACCTGCATCGTGGTCGACGACATGATCGACACCGGCGGCACGATCGTGAAGGCGTCCGAGGCCCTTTTCGAGCAGGGCGCCGCGCGGGTGATCGCGACGGCCACGCACGGGGTGCTGTCCGAGCCTGCGGTGGACTCGCTCAAGAACTCGCGGATCAGCGAGATCATCGTCACCGACACGCTGCCGATCACGCAGGAGAAGCGGATCGACAAGCTCACCGTGCTGTCGATCGCGCCGATGATCGCCCGGGCGATCAACGAGGTGTTCAGCGACGGTTCTGTCACGAGCCTGTTCGACGGCCAGAGCTGACGAACCTCGCGCGGCCGCGAGGTGTG
>DATFVJ010000068.1:0-11009 GCA_035260365.1 Streptosporangiaceae bacterium | reverse complement strand
GACCAGCAAAAGCCCGCGGGTGTCCTGTCCGGCGGGGAGCGCAACCGGGTCAACCTGGCCCTCACCCTCAAACAGGGCGGTAACCTGCTGCTGCTCGACGAGCCGACCAACGACCTCGACGTGGAGACGCTGTCCTCACTGGAGAACGCGCTGCTCGAGTTCCCGGGCTGCGCGGTGATCACCAGCCACGACCGGTGGTTCCTCGACCGGGTTGCCACCCACATCCTCGCGTGGGAAGGCGACGCGAACTGGTTCTGGTTCGAGGGCAACTTCGAGGCCTACGAGAAGAACAAGATCGAGCGGCTGGGTGCCGAGGCAGCACGCCCGCACCGCGTGACGTACCGCAAGCTGATGCGAGGCTGACCGAGCCGAAGAGGGTCACCTTCTCCGGACGCGCGCACGCGGCTGCCGTTCGGAAATGATCCTGAACGGCTGCCGTGGATGCGGCATCCACTGGTGCGGGGGATTCCGGTGGGTCGTCCCCCCGGGCCAACACGGATCCTAATGAGAGTTAACGGGTGCCGCGGATGCGCCGCGAGAAGGCAGCGCGTATCTGAGGCTGGGCCGGGCGAGGGGCCTACGACGGGGCAAGCGGGAGCGTTTTCCTGCTGTCGCCGCCGTGCCCGGGCGAGTTGACCAGGCTGTAGGCGGCTGACACGAGGTAGTCCCACAACTGCTCGTCCAGCCGCGGCGGCAGTTGCAGTTCGTCGAGCGAGGTCCGCATGTGGCGCAGCCACGCGTCCCGCTCGGCCTCGCCGATCCGGAACGGCGCGTGGCGCATGCGCAGCCGTGGATGGCCGCGCTGCTCGCCGTAGGTGTGCGGCCCGCCCCAGTACTGGATCAGGAACAGCCGCAGGTGCTCCTCGGCCGGCCCGAGGTCTTCACCTGGGTACACCGGCCGTAGCAGCGGGTCCTCGGCGACGAGCCGGTAGAAGCGGCTCACCAGGCGGCGGAAGGTTTCCTCGCCGCCCACCGCCTCGAAGAAGGTGGTCTGTGTGGTGTCATTCATGGCTGGTCGTAAGGGTATGCGCGGTCACGGGACAGGAACGTCGTGTCACGTCCGTCGCCGTTCAGCGCCGCCGCCAGCCGTACGTTGTTGCTGTCGAGCAGCGTCTTCAGCCGCTCGCGCAACTCCCTGGCCACTTCCCACTGCTTGAGCGGCACCGTCTTCGCGACCAGGCGCATGACCACCGCCTCGCCGGAAAGCGCCTGGACCCCCCACACTTCGGGTTCTTCGACGATGACTGGCTGCCACCGTGGCTCGGCCCACATCGCGCTCGCGGCCTCCTTCATGAGCTCGCGAACCCTGGGAATGTCCTGGCTGTATTCGACCGGGAGGTCGATGACCGCCCGTGACCAGCCCTGTGACTCGTTTCCGATCCGGTCGATCGCGCCGTTGCGGACGTGCCACACGACGCCGTTGATGTCGCGCAGGCGGGTGACGCGGAGGCCTACCGTTTCCACCGTTCCGGTGGCCGGGCCCGCGTCGATGACGTCACCGACGCCGTACTGGTCCTCGACCAGCATGAAGATTCCCGACAGGAAGTCCCTGACCAGACTTTGCGCGCCGAAGCCGACGGCGACACCGACGACGCCCGCGCTCGCGAGTACCGGCGCGAGGTTCATGCCAAGGTCACCGAGGATATAGATGACGGCGATGCCGAGTATCACCGCGGAGGAGATGCTCCGGAGGATCGAGCCGAGCGCGTAGGCGCGCTGCCTGCGCCGTTCGGTCAAAAGCAGTTGGGTCGCGCTGGTCTGCGTGCGGTGCCGGCGGGACGGCGTCGCCCCGGCGGCCCGGTTGGTCACCCGGGTGATGACCCGGTGGCTGACGATCCGGGCGGCGAGCGCGAGGATCACCACGAAGGCAACCCTCAGCACCACGTTGATCGGGCCTGCGAGGTAGGCGGCGGTCAGCTTGGCCGCACTCGCGTCGTGCGACAGGTCCCATACGAGGCGGCACGCGACGCCGGGCTGCGTGCCGCACGCGCTGGTCAGGCTGGGGGGTACGCCGTTGGCGGCGGGCACTACCAGCGCGAGGGCGGTCACCTCGGTCCCTTTCCTGCCGGGGAAGCGGCGGCCTGATCGGCGTGGCCGCGTTCGCGGCCGCCGACGAGCCGTCTGCGGGCTGACCTTCATACTGGCCGATGGTGCGGTGCCGCGCACATCGGACCGGGCGAGCGGGCCCTATCCGGTCGGCGCCGCGACCGTGTCAAGCACGTGCGCGACCTTCGAGGCCGCCCCGGCGGGGTCGTCGACGCAGTGCATGCATTCCCCCCATGACCACCAGTAGTACCAGTCGTGCAGACCGGCAGGTGAGGGGGCACACGTGACGCTCTCGCGCATAACCGTCGCGAGCGGGTTGACGACACGGACGAACGCCACTCCAGAACGCGTTCTGAGCACCCGCGCCGCCAGCCCGCGAGCGTCCAGTTCGTCCGCCAGGTTCTTCAGGTACCGCATCGCTCCCTGGTAGTGACGATGCACCCGGCCCTCGTCGGTGACAGGCGCACCGGCCGGCCTCGCCGTGTGCGCTAGGCGGGTCGACTCGCCCGGCCAGGCCGTCGCGCCTGACCTGGGACTCGGGCCCGGATCTGACCTGCCGTCCGGCCCGCACACGGCATCGCTCCCTGCCATGCGGTCCCCTCCATTCCTGGTGGCGCCTGTCGCGCGGTGCGGGCGCTCACCGTAACCAGTTCCGCCCGCTCAGGGCCGGAACAGATAGGTGCGAATCAGACTTTTCATGACTCACGTCACGAATATGATCTAGCACTGTGCGTACGTACCTGACCACTTCATGTAGTCACCACACGCCAGGTACATCTATCTCCCCTATACGTTGAGCCGCGCAAAGCGCAATATGTGAAATGAGAATCGCAATCTGGATAGTGAGCGGTCAAACGCCCTCGCCCGGCGCGCGGCCAGGATCCATGTCTGGAGAGGCAGGAAGCTTCACCTCGGTACGAGGATCGTCCGCCATGATCCACCAGGGATCGTGTGAGCGGGTGGATTTCCTGTCATTCTGGTTGGCGGAGAGCAACGATCACATTACGCTGCGTCAGCAAGAAATGCCCGCCGGGGGCGGGTGAGGCTAGGGGGGAAGGTGGCCGGTATGTCCGGGCAGCGCGGCCCAGTCGTCGCTCGACGTGAAAGGTCGTGTGCGCAGTCACGCGACACCGCGGAAACCGTCGTGTCTGGGATCGCCCTGGCCGACGGTGACGTGCAGAAAGAAGCCATCATTGCGCGCAGGATCAGAGCCAAGGGACTCGTGGCAGGCGCCACGGCCGCCACGATCGCGGCGGCCATCCACGACGAGTGTGAGCCAATCTTCGGCACGACCTGGATCCGGGCTTACCGGCTGGCGTGCGGCACGGCACTCGCCGACATCGTCGAGCAGGTCAAAGCCTGGTACGAGCACGAGGGCCGCAGCGCGCCGCGCTTCAGTGAGACCCTGCTCTCCGCGTACGAGAGTGGGAACAAGCGGCCGGGTCCTGAATACCTGCATTACCTGTGTTCCGTCTACCGCGCCGAGCCGACCGATCTGGGCTACTCTGCCCGGTGCTTCTGCGGTCGCGATCATCGCTGCGCACGCCCGGCCGATGACCGGGTGCACGCACACGAGGACGGCCTCGGTGGCGGCACGGCGGATGGCGCTCATGGCCCGGCCAGCGGCCCAGATCGTGGCACGGCCCGCGGCGCGGCTCGCGGCGCGGCGGGTGGTGCTCGTGGCCCGGCCGGTGGCGCTGATGGCAAGGAAGGCGCGAATGCCGCACCCGCATCAACCGCTAGCGGCGTCCGTGATCATTTTGGCGGTACGGGCGAGGAGCATGAGGACGTGTTACGACGAACCTTGCTGCAGATGATCGCCGGGGCTGGCGTCTGTATGGACAGCCGCCTGATCGGCGCAGCCGACGGTGTACGGCGCCATCTCGATGGCGCACTGCTGCGCAGCGGTGTCGCTGCCACCATGCTTGACCAGTGGGAGGAGGCGGCGGCCAGTTACGGACGCCAGTACATGACGGTGGCGCCGCTCCGGCTCCTTTGCGACGTCCTGCTCGACCTCGGCGACGTGCGCAGGATGTGCGAGCAACGGCAGTCCATCGAGGCACAGGAACGGCTGTGCCGGCTGGCGGCCCAGCTCGCCGCGCTCAGCGGAATGACCATGATCGATGTCGGTGACCAACGGCTCGCCAGATCGTTCTTCCGCACCGCGCGCACGGCGGCGGACGAAACCGGTGACCGGGCGCTGCGCGCCTGGGTGGTGGCGAGGGAAGGGCTCGTGCCGCTCTACTACGGCGACGCACGCGAGGCGCTTCGGCTCGCCCGCATCAGCCAGGATCTGGCCGGCCGGACGCCATGCGCGGCCGGTGCGATGGCGCCGATGATCGAGGCACGTGCGCTCGCCAAGTCTGACCCGGTCCGTTCCGCGAGGACCGATCGGGCGCAGCGCGCGATAACGCGCGCACACGCGGTCTTCGGGCAGCTCACCGAGGACCAGCGGGCTGACACGGCGTTCGGGTACACCGAACGGCAGTTGCTTTTCCACGAAGGCGAGGCCCTCGCCGAACTCGGCGCGGCGGGCGCGGACCGCGTGCTGGCCAACGCCCTCGCCGCGTATCCGGCGACGGAACGCCTCGACCGCTCGCTCATCAGGTTCGACAGGGCGATGTTCAGGCTCGTGCGCGGCGACGTCGACGAAGCGGTGCGTATCGGCGAGGAGACGATCAAGGACCTGCCGGCCGACCATCGCGCGGAGATCGTGCTGAACCGGGCACGGGATCTGGCGTGCGCCGCCGTGGCCAAATCCGGAGACGAGACCAAGGTGCAGGGCCTTCGCGACCACATCGCGGCGCTGCCTGCGGCGATGAGTGCCTGACGCGCTGTGCCGCCGCCGGTGTGCCGGCCGGCGTGGTGAGGGCCGCGACGGTCCTGGCTCGTTTCCTTAGATAGCGCCGCCGCGATACCCAGCGGGCGCGGCGATGTGTAACGATCGCTGCTATGCCGGCTGCCAGCCCCGCAGCACCGAACCTGCTCGCCATCAGTGACCTGCACGTCGGTTACCCGGAGAATCGCGACATCACCGACCGGCTGCGCCCCGCGTCAAGCGGGGATTGGCTGCTGGTGGCCGGCGATGTCGGTGAACGGGCCGCCGACATCACGTGGGCGCTTCGCACGCTCACGCAGCGGTTCGCAAAGGTGGTGTGGGCACCAGGCAACCACGAGCTGTGGACGCCCAAGGACGATCCGCTGCAACTGAGGGGCGAGCAGCGCTACCAATACCTGGTGGACCTGTGCCGGGGGATGGGGGTCGTCACCCCGGAGGATCCCTACCCCGTATGGCATGGGCCGGGCGGCCCGGTCACGATCGCGCCGCTGTTCCTGCTCTACGACTACACCTTCAGGCCGGATGGCGCCGCGACCAAGGAAGCGGCGCTGGCCCGGGCGTACGCGGCGGGTGTGGTATGCACGGACGAGTTGCTGCTGCACCCGGACCCCCACCCGAGCCGTGAGGCCTGGTGTGCGGCCAGGCTTGCGATAACGCGGCGCAGGCTCGCCGATCGCGATCCCAGCCTGCCGACCGTGCTTGTGAACCACTTCCCGCTCGTCCGCGCGCCAACGAGGATCCTGCGGTACCCGGAATTCGCGCAGTGGTGCGGTACCGAGCGAACCTCTGACTGGCACGTCAGATATGGTGCCTCGGCGGTCGTCTACGGACATCTGCACATCCCCCGCACCACCTGGCATGACGGTGTGCGGTTCGAGGAAGTCTCGTGCGGATACCCGCGAGAGTGGCGCCAACGGAAAGGTGAGCCGGGAATACCGCGCCAGATACTCCCGTCCGGCGACCGCGCCGGCGGCTGAGCGGTGACCTGGCCAGGAAAGATGACCCGGCGATTCCAGGCGCCCGGTACTATATACGCCGTATACCGAAGGAATTAGTGACGAACTGGTACTAATGCGACAAAGCATTAAAACCCGCTCAATATCATAGATTCTTGACCTTACACATAGCTACTGAGATACTGCAGCTTGTATCGAGCGCGGACCGGCACGCCGCCATGGAGAGGTTGCCATCTCTCAGGAGGGTGCAATGAAAAGGATCATCGTGCGCAAGCCGGGCACCGTGCGGCTGACCGGAATCGCTACCACGCTCCACTGCAGCAGGTAGCGGCCGAACAGCGGCGACACGTCTCGTGGGTCCCGGCTTCTGGCGCGGGCGTGCGGCCAAGACCCGCTGGGCGTGACGGGGTCCAGGATGCTCCGGAAGCACCGGGTAGTTCGCCATGCCAGGCCGTTCCCCTGAGCCAGACCCAGGCCCGGGGAACGGCCCGGCGGCTACGCGCGTGATCCCCATCGCCGGCCCGGCCGCTGCGGTCGTCCCGGGTGAGGCCACCCTTGCGCGCACCGGGTCCGCCCCCCGCAACGGCCCTCGGCGGCAACGCCACCCGCGCCGCGCCACGCCGCAACGATGCGCACGGAGGCCTGATGACCCGCGAGTTCCGTCATCGCGCGGTACGCGGTGGCTTGCGCGCGGACCGGGAAAGACTGATCCGCGCGATGGATCTTCCGCCGCGCCTCGTCGCCCCGGTTGACGCGCACGCCAGGCTGCGCGGGCCGTACACGGCAGGAGGCGTGATCGTGCGCGCCGTGGCGGAAGCGGCGCTGCGGTCCGATCCTGGGCTCGCCCGCCGCCACGACATAGAGATCCGGGCGCTCGTGCCCGACCTGCGAGACGCGGTGCCGGTGGCGCGGGAGGCGCTGGCGGAGACCGTGCCGCCGGCCAAGCGGACACGCATATATCCGCGCTTACGCACCCGGCGCCTCGCGCACGGCGTCACGGACCTGCTCCGCGACTACCTGCTTGGACTGGGCGGCGGGCCCCGTTCGCTGGTGGTCGAGAACTTGCACCGCGCGGACGCGTCCGATCGCGAGCTTGTCGCGGTGCTCGTGCGCAGGCTCGGCGCGGCGCTGCTGACCATCGTCGCCTGCGAGGCCGGCCCCGAAGCCGGTCCAGATGCTGGCCCAGGTCCGCACGCCGCGGGCCGCCCGGGTCAAGGTGGCGCCGGACCGGCAGCCGGCCTGCCCGGTCACCGGGCGCCTCGCGCTGCCGACCTGCTCGACGACGCTCTCGCCGTGCACGCCGCCTGGGTGCACGTGCCGACGCACGCAGCCGCGCCCGCGCACGGCGCGGCGTCAGCCGGCGGTGGTGCGGCGTCGCCGGGCGCGGGCCCGGTGGGCGATGGCGCGGCGGTCCCACCCGGCGGCGGCCCGGTGGGCGGCGATCAGGCCGAGCGCCTCGCCGCGCTTCTCGTCAGCGGCGATGGCGTTTCCGACGACCCGGCGCTGCTCGAAGCGTACGCGGGTATCAGTGCGGCCGCGCGGGCCCGGCTGCATGACGCGCGCGCCGACGAACTTGCGCGCGGTGGCGAGTCAGCCGTCAGACTCGGCGCCATCCCTTACCACCGGGAACGGGGCAGCGACCCGGCGGGCGCGGGGGTGCGAGCGCTCGCCGAGGCCGCCGAACACTGTTTCGCGGCCGGTTTCCACACGGCCGTGGCCGACCTCGGCGCGCGCGGGCGCAGGCTCATCACGCCTGAGCGGGACCCGGCCCACTGGTGGCTGTTCACGTCGCTTGCCGCCGCCTCCCTCGCCGCGCTCGGCCGCGGCGCGGCGGCCGAGGCGCTCTACGACGAGGCCAGGCGGGCGTGCACGAACCCTTCCGTGCACCGGGCGGCCGCGTACGAAACGGCCATGCTGTACGCCCGCCACCACGATCCGTCCCGCCGTGACCCGGTGGCGGCGAAGGCGTGGATCAACCAGGCGATCGCGTTCGCGCAGACGCTGCCTGATCCGGCCGAACGGGCCTTCAACCTCGCCTTCAGCCTGAACGGCCGGGCCCTGATCGAGATGCGCACCGGCAACACCGACCGCGCGCTCAAGCTCGTGGACGACGGCCTCGCCCTGTTCGACCGCGACCTCCCGGCCGGCAGCCATCCGCTTGACCGCTGCTCCCTGGTCGCCAACCGGGCCAGGCTGCGCACGATGAACGGCCCGTTGGCCGCGGCGCTCGCCGGTCACGACACCCTCGTCGCGCTCGACCCGACGTATGGGGAATATCACTTCGAACGCGCCAACCTGCTGCACCTGCTCGGCCGGGACGACGAGGCGCTCGCCGCCTACGGCGAGGCGGAGCGGCTTTCGCTGCCCTTCCCCGAGCTGCACTACAACCGGGCCGACCTGCTCGCCGCGGGCGGCGACGAAGAAGCGGCGCTCGCCGATCTTGGCCGGGCGCTGGAACTCGACCCCGACTCCCTCGTCGATGCCTACGTCAACCGGGCCGGAATACTCGCCGCGCGCGGCGACCGCGCGGCGGCGTGGCTGGATGTGCGGGCCGGGCTCGCGCGGGATCCCGACCACCCCTACCTGCTGTGTATCCTCGGGCAGCTCGAAGCCGCGGGCGGCCGGGTGGCGGCGGCCCGCGCGGCCTTCGACGCGGCGGTCGCGGCCCTGCCTGACCTCGCGGCGGCGTGGGCGAGCCGCGCCGCGCTCCAGCTTGAGGCGGGTGACCCAGACGGGGCGGTCGCGGACCTGACCCGTGCGCTCGAACTTGGTGAAGATTCCTCCCTGTTGTTCAACCGGGCCGTCGCGCACCTGGCGGCGGGCCGGCCGGACGCGGCGAGAGACGACGCAGAACGCTCGCTCAGCATGTGCCCGGGTGATCCAGAGGCGCTCGCGCTCCTCGCGCGATCACTATCTGACGGTGAGCCCGGTGAATCGGCCCAGGAAGGTGAAGGGGCCCGCGGCGAGCGCCACGGCGTAGCCGGCGGCACACCCCCCGTGGACGGCCGCTGACTCGGAACTCACCGCGCTTCGGACCGACATGCGACGGACACTCCCCGTTGGCTTATGGGGTAGCGGATGCACATCTCACCGGACACACTGGATCTCGGGCGCATCTGGCGAGGCCGGCGACTGACCCGCCCGGGCGTGCCGCATGGAGGTGCCGTTGCGACGAGTTCTGCTGCTCAACGCCACGTTTGAGCCGATGACGACACTGTGCCTGCACCGGGCGGTCTGCCTGGTCCTCGGTGCCAAGGCAGACGTGGTGCACGACGATGCCTCAGGCGACGTTCTGCATGCGGCCTCGATCGCCCTCGCGGTTCCCTCCGTCATCAGGCTCCGCCGGTACGTGCGGGTGCCGTACCGGCACCGGGTACCGCTCACCCGGGCGGCGCTCATGCGCAGGGACGACTACCGGTGCGCCTACTGCGGTCACCGGGCGGAGACGATCGATCACGTGGTGCCCCGCAGCCGCGGCGGCAAGCACGCCTGGGAGAACTGCGTCGCCTCGTGCATGAAGTGCAACCATCGCAAGGCCGACCGGTTGCTTGAAGAGCTGGGCTGGACCCTGCGCGCCGCGCCGGTGGTGCCGCGCGGTGTGCACTGGCGGCTGATCGGCGCTCACCATGACGGCGATCCGCAGTGGGCGCCGTACCTCCCCGCACCCACCGCCGCCTGACCCGCACGGCGGAAATCCCCCGCATCCTTTTGGGCCCCGGATTTGGAGCCCAATCGGCCATCGATCAACAAACACCTGGTAAGCGCGGTGTTACATTCGATTTGCCACACACCCCACCAGGCAGATCGGAGCGCTGCTGCCATGCGAAGGGAAATCTTCACCGAGGAACACGACGCCTTTCGTGACATGGTGCGCGCGTTCATCGCCAAGGAGATCGAGCCCTACCACGAGCAGTGGGACCGCGATGGCGTCGTATCCCGCGACGTCTGGCTGGCCGCGGGCCGTGCGGGCCTGCTCGGCATCCACATCGACGAGCAGTACGGCGGCGGCGGGGATCCGGACTTCCGGTACTACGTGATCCTGGACGAGGAGATGTCGCGGGCCGGTGCCTACGGGCCTGCCTTCTCCGTGCACAACGACATGATCGGGCAGTACCTGCACCGGCTGTGCACGCCTGAGCAGCGGGAGCGCTGGCTCCCCGGTTACTGCAGCGGCGAGATCATAACGGCGATCGCGATGAGCGAGCCGGGCGCAGGCAGTGACCTGCAGGGCATTCGCACCAGCGCCGAGGACCGCGGCGACCACTATCTGCTGAACGGGCAGAAGACCTTCATCTCCAACGGCCAGCTCTGCGACCTGGTCATCGTCGCGGCCAGGACCGACGCCGATTCCGGTCACCGCGGCATCGGCCTGCTCGTGGTCGAGCGCGGCATGGCGGGCTTCGAGCGCGGCCGGAACCTGGAGAAGGTCGGCATGCACGCGCAGGACACCTCCGAGCTCTTCTTCTCCGATGTGCGGGTGCCGAAGGAGAACCTGCTCGGCGAGGCGGGCATGGGCTTCATCTACCTCATGCAGAACCTGCCCAGGGAGCGGGTGTCGATCGGCGCCACCTCGCTCGCCGGCGCCGAGTCGGTCTTCGAGCAGACGCTCGAGTACAGCAAGCAGCGGCAGGCGTTCGGGCGCCCGATCGGTAAGTTCCAGCACAACCGGTTCGTGCTCGCGGAGATGGCCACCGAGCTTGCCGTCGCCCGCGCGTTCACCGACCGGGCCATCACCGAGCACAACGCGGGGCAGTTGAGCGCGGAGGAAGCCTCAATGCTCAAGTGGTGGAACACGGAACTTGGCAACCGCGTGGTAGACAGGTGCGTGCAGTTGTACGGGGGTTATGGCTACATGCTCGAGTACCCGGTCGCGCGCGCGTACATGAACGCCAGAGTCCAGACGATCTTCGGTGGCACTACGGAGATCATGAAGGAGATAATCGGGCGAGGTCTGGGGCTGTGACCTCGCCCGGCTCAGGCGCCGGCCGGGCTCGAGCGCCGGCCGGCCGCGCTTGTCTAATGTAACGCTCTAGCGCACAATTCGTCGTACGGTGTCACAGCTGACGGCCGGAGACATGCGGGCTGGAAAGGAGCCGACGAGGTGGGTTCAGCCCAGCGGGAGGATGGCTCAGGCGGCTTGACGATCCCGGCGGGCGGGTTCTGGCCGG
>DATFVJ010000067.1:0-11864 GCA_035260365.1 Streptosporangiaceae bacterium | reverse complement strand
CTTCTAAGCAGCCGGCCGGGGGTTCGAATCCCTCCAGGCGCGCGCCCGGGTTACCGACAAAACTGCCGGTGTTGTACCGACAGAACTGTGGCGGTGACCGTTTCTGAGTATGGCCGCGCGCCGACCAGCCCGCTGACCTGGGCGAACGTGCCCGAGTGCTGGTTTGCTGTATTTGCGGCCAGGCAGCTGGTCGCAAGCCCTAGATCCGTCCCGAGTCCGCAAAGCACACCTTCTGGCTGCGGAAATGCTGCCAGCCTCGCTTCGGTCGCCGTAGCTACAGCGCTGCGGCACCAAATAACTATGCATGGTCGTTCTCCCGATAGCGGACTGTCCCCCGGTGCGGCACCGGCGCGGGCGGCTGCGCAGAGCTGGGTGATCCATCACGCGGCCACCTACGTGTTCGGCACCGCTGCCTGCGCGGTGCAGATGACCGCGTCGCTCTGGACCTTGGTGGCACGGCCAACCTGGCCGGATCCGGATGAAGGAGCCTCAGCTTAGGTTTTAACCTTTGACCTGCGGTTTGGTGTGCCTGGTTTGTCGTTGTTGCCGGTTTCTTGGGGACTGGGTGGCGGGGTGCCGGGCCGCTGGCGGAGCCTTTGGGGCGTCCTGGGCCTGGCCGGGTGGGTTTGGCGACATGGGCGGGGGTGCCGAGGCGGCGGCGGATGTTTGGAAACCCGCGGCGGACCCGGGCCGGAGGCAGGGGGCGGCCGATGGGGGGCCGGGTTTCCCAGGGGCGGCGCAGGTCGGCGGCGAGCGGCCGGGCGAGCAGCAGCTGGGCGCAGGCGGCCATGACCAGGCGGACCCACCGGCCGGTCTGCCCGGGGGTGCGGACCTTGGCGGCTGTTAAGCCGAGGGCGCGCGCCTGGAGGGATTCGAACCCCCGGCCGGCTGCTTAGAAGGCAGCTGCTCTGTCCGGCTGAGCTACAGGCGCTCCCGCCTCATTGTGCACGTTGCGGACCACTTGGTGGGCCATCCCGCCGGGGGTCGGTGCCCCGTACTGGCCGGCCGGCGCTAGGGTCGGGAGCCGTGATCCCGCACGGACGGCGGCCGGGCAGGTGGCGGCAACGTCTCCACCCAGACGATAGCCGCCGGCGCGTGCGCGGCTGGCCGGTCGCGGCCGGCCTGGCGGCGGGGACGGCGCTCGACGCGCTGCTCGCCGACCCACGCAGAGGTCACCCGGTCGCCGCGTTCGGCCGGGCCGCCGGCGCCATCGAAACCCGCATCTACGCGGGCACCAAGGCGCGCGGCGGCCTGCACACCGCCATCTGCGTGCTCGGCGTTGCCGCGCCCGCCGCGTTCGCGCACCACCTGTCGCGCCGCAGGCCGGTGGCCCGCCTGGCCGCTACGGCCGCCGCCAGCTGGTCGGTGCTCGGCGCGGCTTCGCTGGCGAATGAAGCCGAACGGCTCGCGCGGGCTCTCGAGTCAGGGGACGTGGCGGCCGCACGGGCGCGGCTGCCCAGCCTGTGCGGCCGCGATCCGGCCCGGCTCGACGCGGCTGACCTGGCCAGGGCCGCGATCGAGTCCGTCGCGGAGAACACGTGCGACGCCGTCGTCGCGCCGCTGCTGTGGGGCGGCACCGCCGGCCTGACCGGCCTGATCGCCTATCGCGCCGTGAACACCCTGGACGCCATGGTCGGCCACCGCTCACCTCGCTACCGCGACTTCGGCTGGGCGGCCGCCCGGCTCGACGACGTCGCCAACGCGGGACCGGCCCGCCTGACCGCCTTGCTCGCCGCGGCGTGCGCGCCCGTGGCGGGCGGTCACCCGGCCGCGGCGCTGCGCGCGACGCTGGCCTTCGGCGCCCGGCATCCCAGCCCGAACGCCGGGCGCTGCGAGGCCGCGTTCGCGGGCGCGCTCGGTGTCCAGCTGGGCGGCACCAACGTCTACGAAGGCGTGGCCGAGGACAGGCCGCGCATCGGTGCCGGGCGCGCACCCTGCGCCGCGGACATCCGCCGCGCGGTGCGCCTTTCGCGCGCCGTGACGTGGGCCGCCGCCGCGGTCGCGGTGGCCGTTGCGGCGACAGAACCGCGCGCGAGCAGCGCCGGACGCTGACGGCACGCGGGCGCCGGTGATCCACGAGACGTGATTCAGGACACCCTGTGATGCCCGGCATCGCCGGTCGCGGCGGGTCTTACGTAGGCTCGGCGCAGCAGACAAACCGCAGCAGCCGAACCGCAGCAGACAAACCGCAACAGACAAACCGCAGCAGACAAACCGAAGCGCCGGACGAGACGAGCGTCGAATGAGGCGATGGTGAACGGGGCCCTGCTTGTCGCGGGCACGAACTCGGACGCGGGCAAGAGCGCGCTGACCGCGGGCCTGTGCCGCTGGCTCGCGCGGCAGGGCGTCCGGGTCGCGCCGTTCAAGGCGCAGAACATGTCGCTGAACTCCGCCGTCACCGCGGACGGAGCCGAGATCGGCCGCGCGCAGGCGATGCAGGCCGCCGCCGCCGGGATCGAGCCCGACGCGCGGATGAACCCGGTGCTGCTCAAGCCGGGCAGCGACCGGCGCAGCCAGATCGTGCTGCTCGGCCGCCCGGTCGCCGAGGTGGATGCGGTCGAGTACCGCGGCCATGCCACCACGCTCCGCCAGGTCGTCTGCGACAGCCTCGAGCAGTTGCGCCGCGAGTTCGACGTCGTGATCTGCGAGGGCGCGGGCAGTCCCGCCGAGATCAACCTGCGCGGAACCGACATCGCCAACATGGGGCTGGCCCGGGCCGCGCGGCTCCCGGTGATCGTCGTGGGTGACATCGACCGCGGCGGGGTCTTCGCGGCTCTCTACGGCACGCTGGCGCTGCTCGACCCGGCCGACCAGGCACTCGTCGCCGGTTTCGTGATCAACAAGTTCCGTGGTGCGGTGGAACTGCTCGAACCGGGAGTACGGATGCTGAGCGAGCGCACCGGGCGGCAGCCGTTCGGGATAATGCCGTGGCGCGAGGGCCTCTGGCTGGACGCCGAGGACTCGCTGGCCCTCGGCGGCGGCGTGGCGGTTCGCGCTGCCGCTGCCGCCCCGCACGGCCGCGACGTGCTGCGGGTCGCGGTCGCGGCTCTGCCGCGGATCAGCAACTTCACCGACATCGACGCGCTGGCCAGCGAGCCCGGGGTGCTCGTCAGGTACGCGCACCGGCCGGCCGAACTCGCCGACGCCGACCTCGTCGTGCTGCCAGGGTCCCGCGCGACCGTCGCCGACCTGGCGTGGCTGCGCGAATCCGGGCTGGCGGCGGTGGTCGCGGAGCGGGCGCGGCGCCGGCGGCCCGTGCTCGGCATCTGCGGGGGATATCAGATGCTGGGCAGCGAGATTCACGATGACGTCGAATCCCGGGCGGGCCAGGTACCGGGACTCGGGCTGCTGCCGGTGCGGGTGACGTTCGGGGCGGAGAAGAAGCTGGGGCGCCCCGCGGGGACGACGGCGGGCGGCGTCGCGGTGACCGGCTACGAGATCCATCATGGCGTCGCGACCGTGCACGACGACCGCGCGGAGGACTTCGCCGGCGGGTGCCGGGTCGGCGCGGTCTGGGGGACAAGCTGGCACGGCCTGCTCGAAAACGACGAGTTCCGGCGGATCTTTCTCGACGAGGTCGCCGCGATCGCGGGCCGCGACTTCGCGGCCGCGCCTGACACGGTCTTCGCGGCGGTGCGTGAGGCGCGCCTCGATGCCCTGGGCGATCTGGTGGGGGACCACCTCGACACGTCCGGCATCTGCCGTCTGATCGAAACGGGCCCGCCGCACGGACTGCCCACCATCCACGGTTCCCTGCGGGCCGCGACCTGACGCGCCTCCGCGCCGCGGGCGGTGATGCGGCAGTTCCGGTGGTGCGGCCGGTCCGGTGGTGCGGCCGGTCCGGTGGGCGGCGGGCGGTCCGGTGCGCGGCGGGCCGGGTCGCGGCCGGATGGAACCTGTGAAGGTACGGATCGGGATTAGCGTCGGTGCCGCCGCGGGGCCAGCCGGGGAGGTGGCAGGATCGGGTGGATGGCCACGATCCTGCTGCTCTCCACGGCCGACACCGAGCTACTCGCGGCGCGCAACGCCGCGGAGGGTTACCTGACCGCGAACCCGGCGCGGGTCTCGGTCGCCGACATCGCGGCGCTGACGGCCGGAGCCGACCTCGCGGTCGTGCGGCTGCTCGGCGGGCGTAAGGCCTGGCCCGAGGGGATCGAGGCACTGCGGCGCGCCGGTCTGCCGCTGATCGCGCTCGGCGGCGAAGCCGCGCCCGACGCGGAACTGATGGCCCTGTCCACGGTGCCCGCGGGGATCGCCGCGCAGGCACTGGCCTACCTGCGCGAGGGCGGCCCGGACAACCTGCGCGAACTGGCCGCGTTCCTGTCCGACACGGTCCTGCTGACGGGGGAGGGCTTCGCGCCGCCGAGCCCGATGCCCCAGTACGGGGTGCACGACCACGGAGGGCACAGCGGTGGCGACCGCGACGCGTCACGGCCGGTCGTCGCGGTCGTCTACTACCGGGCGCACGAACTGTCGGGAAACACCGCGTTCGTCGACACGCTCTGCGCGGCGCTGCGCCGGCGTGGCGCCGAGCCGCTCGCAGTGTTCTGCGGCTCGCTCCGCACCCCTCCGGCCGACCTGATCGACCTGCTCAGGCGGGCCGACACGGTGATCACAACCGTGCTCGCCGCGGGCGGCGCGGCGGGCGGAGAAACCGGCCCGAGCGGCGGCTTCGAAGGCGAAAGCGACGGCTCATGGGAGGCGGGCGCGCTCGCCGAACTCGGCGTGCCGATCATCCAGGGTCTGTGCCTGACCTCCTCCCGTGCGGAGTGGGCGGGCTCAGACGCCGCGCTCACCCCGATGGACGCCGCGATGCAGGTGGCGATCCCCGAGTTCGACGGCCGCCTGATCGCGGTGCCGTTCTCGTTCAAGGAACAAGGCCCGGACGGCATCCCGGTGTACCGGGCCGATTCCGAGCGGGCCGCCCGGCTGGCCGGCATCGCGGTCAGGCACGCGCGGCTGCGGCGCACCCCGAACCCCGCGAAGCGCATCGCGATCATGCTGTCGTCCTACCCGACCAAACACGCGCGGGTGGGGAACGCGGTAGGGCTCGACACCCCAGCGTCAGCCGTTCGGCTGCTCGAGGGTTTGCAGCGGTCCGGCTACGATCTCGGGCCCGGGTTCCCGCATGACGGAGACACCCTCATCCACGCGCTGATAGCGGCCGGCGGGCACGACACAGAATGGCTGGCCGAGGAGCAGTTGCGGGCCGCACCGGCCAGGGTACCGAGCGCAACGCAGGGCCGGTGGCTCAGCCATATCCCTAACGGCTTGCGCGAGCGGATCGTCGCTCATTGGGGTGACCCGCCCGGCGAGCTGTACGTGGACGGCACCGGGGAGCGCGCGGCCATCGTGCTCGCCGCCCTGGTGTTCGGCAACGTCGTGCTGATGATCCAGCCGCCGCGCGGTTTCGGCGAGAACCCGGTGGCGATCTACCACGACCCCGACCTCCCGCCCTCGCACCACTACCTGGCGGCGTACCGGTGGCTGGAGGAGGTGTTCCACGCGGACGCGATCGTGCACCTGGGCAAGCACGGCACCCTGGAGTGGCTGCCGGGCAAGGGCCTGGGCCTGTCTGCGTCGTGCGCGCCCGACGCGGTCCTCGGCGACCTGCCGCTGATCTACCCGTTCATCGTCAACGACCCGGGGGAGGGCACCCAGGCCAAGCGCCGCGCGCACGCCACCATCGTCGATCACCTGGTGCCGCCGATGGCGCGCGCGGACACCTACGGCGACCTGGCCAGACTGGAACAGCTCCTGGACGAGTACGCGACCGTGCAGGCGCTCGACCCGGCGAAGCTGCCCGCGCTGCGCGCGCAGATCTGGACCCTGGTACGGGCCGCGCAGCTGCACCACGACCTGCGGATAGCCGAGCAGCCCGGCGAGACGGAGTTCGGCGACTTCGTGCTGCACATCGACGGCTACCTGTGCGAGGTGAAGGATGCCGCGATCCGCGATGGGCTGCACGTGCTCGGCGAGCCGCCGTCCGGCCAGGCACTGATCAACCTGGTGGGCGTGATCCTGCGGTCGGCGCAGGTGTGGGGCGGGCGCTCCGGGGCCCTGCCTGGCCTGCGCGCCGCGCTCGGGGTGGACGAGGCGTCGGCCTCGCGGACGGCGCGCGACAGTGCCGAGGAGACCGTGCGCCTGCTGCTCGAGGGGATGGACGAAGCCGGCTGGGACCCGGCCCGCGCCCCGCAGGTCTGTGACGCCGTCCTCGGCCCGCTCGTTCCACCGAGGCCCGGCGGCCCGCCCGTGCCGGGTGGCGAGCCCGTGGTGACGGGACCGGCGCCCGCGCAAGCCACAGAAGTCACATCAGCAGCATCCGCCACATCGGGTGGCGAGCCCAATTCCTTGATCCCTAACTGTGTCAATCTGCCTGCAAATAGCGCAGGCAGATTGACACAATCACGGATCTTGTACCCGGATGTGGTGCGGGTGCTCCAGTTCGCGGCGGCCGAAGTGGTGCCACGGCTCGCCGCGACACGCGGTGAGATCGACGCGGTACTCCACGCGCTCGACGGCGGCTACATTCCGGCGGGGCCGTCCGGGTCGCCCACCCGGGGGCTGGTCAACGTGCTGCCCACGGGCCGCAACTTCTACTCGGTCGACCCCAAGGCGATACCTTCGCGCGCCGCGTGGGACACCGGCCTGGCCCTTGCGGAGTCGCTGCTGGCCCGGCATGTTGCCGACGAGGGGGGCTACCCGCGTTGCGTGGGCCTCACGGTGTGGGGAACCTCCGCGATGCGCACGCAGGGTGACGACATCGCCGAGGTGCTGGCGCTGATCGGCTGCAGGCCGACGTGGGACGACGCGTCGCGGCGGGTGACCGGCTTCGAGATCGTGCCCGTCGGCGAACTCGGCCGCCCGCGTATCGACGTGACAGTGCGCATCTCCGGCTTCTTCCGCGACGCGCTGCCGCACGTCGTCGCCCTGATGGACGACGCGATCGCGGCGGTGGCCGAACTCGGCGAGGCGCCGGAAGACAACTTCGTCCGCGCGCACGCCCTCGCGGACGTGGCCGGTCACGATGACTGGCGCCGGGCGACCACGCGGATCTTCGGTTCGAAGCCCGGCGCCTACGGTGCGGGCCTGCTGCCGCTCATCGACGCGCGGAACTGGCGGGACGACGCCGATCTGGCCGAGGTGTACGCCGTCTGGGGCGGCTACGCGTACGGGCGCGGCCTCAATGGCCGGGTGGCCAGGCCGGACATGGAGACCGCGTTCCGCCGGATCGCCGTCGCCGCCAAGAACCAGGACAACCGCGAGCACGACATCGTCGACTCCGACGACTACTTCCAGTACCACGGCGGCATGGTCGCCATGGTGCGGGCGCTCACCGGGCGGAACCCCGCGGCCTACGTGGGCGATTCCGCGGTCCCTGACGCGGTGAAGACGCGGACGCTGGCCGAGGAGACCCACCGGGTCTTCCGCGCCCGGGTGGTGAACCCGCGCTGGATCGCGGCGATGCGGCGGCACGGATACAAGGGCGCGTTCGAACTCGCCGCGACCGTCGACTACCTGTTCGGCTATGACGCGACCGCTGGTGTGGTCGCGGACTGGATGTACGAGCAGCTTGCCGCGTCGTACGTGTTCGACGCCGAGACCCGCCAGTTCATGGCGCAGTCGAATCCGTGGGCACTGCGCGGGATCGCCGAACGGCTGCTCGAGGCGGCGCAGCGCGGCCTGTGGGCCGAGCCCGACCCCAAGACCCTCGACGGGCTGCGCCAGGTGTATCTCGACCTCGAAGGCGACCTCGAGGACGCCTCGTCTTCATGATCTCAATGTCAGGGATTGGCGCTGCCCGCCGCTGGCCCGCCTCCGCGTAATGGTTCAGTCGGCGAGCAGCGCGGCGACCGCGCTTCGCAGTGGGTCGCGGCGCTCGCGGGCGGCGGCGCGGGCCGGCGCGAGGCCGGCGCCGGTGACCGGCTCGACGATCTCGAGGTACGCCTTGAGCTTGGGCTCGGTGCCGCTCGGGCGCACCACGACCCGGGCGCCGGGCAGCCGGTACACGAGCAGGTCGGCGGGCGGTAGTTCGCCCGTGCCCGCGGCCAGGTCGACGGCCGAGGTCACCGGCTCGCCGCCGAGCGCCGCGGGTGGAGCCGACCGCAGCCGGGCCATGACGGCGGCCGCCGCGCGCGTCGCCAGCGTGACCTGTGCGGTCAGGTGCACGCCGTGCGCCGTCTCGATCGCGTCGTAGCGGTCGAGCAGCGACTCGCCCGCGGACCTGGCCGCCGTCGCGAGGCCGAGGACGGCAAGCGCGGCGCCGATGCCGTCCTTGTCGCGCACCACGTCCCCGATCACATAGCCGAGCGCCTCCTCGTAGCCGAAGACGAAACGGCTGCCCGGCTGGCGCTCGCCGCCGCGGACGATCCACTTGAAGCCGGTGAGCGTCTCCGCGTAGCGGGCGCCCGCCGTGGCCGCGATCCGCGAGAGCAGTGTCGAGGAGACGACGGTGGAGACGACCAGCCTGGCACCGGGATCGGCCTGGTCCGCGGTGTGCTCGAGCACGTAGGCGCCGAGCAGCGCCCCGAGCTGGTCGCCGGTCAGTATCCGCCAGCCGCCGGCCGCGGCCCGGTCACCCGCGGCGACCGCGAGGCGGTCACCGTCGGGGTCGTTGGCGAGGACGAGGTCGGCGCCGACCCGGCGCGCCTCGGCCAGGGCCAGGTCCAGCGCGCCAGGTTGCTCGGGGTTGGGGAACGCGACGGTGGGGAAGTCCGGGTCGGGCCGCGCCTGCGCGGCGACGACGTGCGGGGCGGCATATCCCGCCCGCTCGATCGCCGCGACCGCCAGGTCTCCCGCGACCCCATGCAGCGCGGTGTAGACCACCCGCGGTTGCGCCGTGCCCGCGGCGGGAGTGGGGGCGGGCGAGGCCGCGATGATCGCGTCAAGGTAGGCGGCGGTCACCTCGTCGCCGTACCGCGTGATCAGCGGGCTGTCCGCGGGCGCGCGCGGGATCTGCGACAGCGGGCCGAGCGCGCGAACCGCCGCCTCGATCTCGGCGTCCACCGGCGGCACGATCTGCGCGCCGTCGCCGAGGTAGAGCTTGTACCCGTTGTCCGCGGGCGGGTTGTGGCTCGCGGTGATCATGATTGCGGCAGCGGCGGAAAGGTGCCGGACGGCGAAGGCGAGCAGGGGCGTCGGACGCTGCGGCGGCAGCATGTGCACGCGGATGCCCGCGCCCGCGACCACGCCGGCCGCCTCGCCCGCGAACTCGCCCGAGCGGTGCCTGGCGTCGCAGCCGATGACCACGCCCGCCCCGGCCGCCCCTGGCACGTGCGTGCGGAGCCACCCGGCCACGGCGGCGGTCGCGCTGCGGACCACGGCGCGGTTCATCCGGTTCGGGCCGGCCGCGACGACGCCGCGCAGGCCGGCCGTCCCGAACTCCAGCCTGGCCGCGAAGCGGTCGGCGAGTTCGGCGGCTGCTGCCGGACTCCCGGCTTCGAGCAGCGCTCGCAGTTCGGCCCGATCCCGTGGGTCCGGGTCCTCAGCGGCCCACGCCTCCACCGCGGCGCGCAGATCGGCGGGAATCGGGCCGGCCGGCCCAGGATCCTGGGGCGGCGGGTCGCCGGAACTCACGTCAGCGCCGCACCGGCCCGGATGCCGATCCCCGCGCAGCCGTTCGGGATCATCATCCGCGGCGGCGGCCGCACGTCCAGTCACTGCTTGACGTAGGGCTTGCCATCGGCGCGCGGCGGGCGGACCCGGCCGACCAGGCCCGCGACGGCGACGATCGTCGCGACGTACGGCGCCATCAGCAAGATGTTGGAGGGGATCGGCACGTTGAGGGTCGACAAGATGCTCTGCAGCGCGTCGGTGAAGCCGAAGATCAGCGCGGCGCCGACCGCGCCGAGCGGTGTCCACCGGCCGAAGATCATGGCGGCCAGGGCGATGTAACCCTTGCCGGACGAGATGTCCTTGCCGAACGCGCCGACCGATCCGATCGTCAGGTAGGCGCCGCCGATGCCCGCGATCAGGCCGCCCAGGATGACGTTGCGGTACCGGTTGAACAGGACCCTGATGCCGACCGTGTCCGCGGCGGTCGGGTGCTCACCCACGGCGCGGACGTGCAGCCCCCACTTGGTGTGGAACAGGCCGACCTGGACGAGGATGATGATGAGGTAGGTGATGTAAAGGAAGATCGTCGAGTCGAAGAAGATCGGGCCGATGATCGGGATGTCGCCGAGGAGGGGGATCTTGATGGCGCTGAAGGTGGCTGGCGAGTTCAGCGTGTTCTCGTAAGGGACCAGGGCACGGTCGTAGAGGTAACCGGTGAGCCCGGTGGCGAAGACATTGAGCACGACGCCGAGGATGATCTGGTCGACCAGGTAGCGGATCGCGAACACGGCGAGCAATGCGGCCATCAGGCCGCCGGCCAGTGACCCGGCGATCAGGCCGAACCACAGCACGCCGGCGACGCTCGCCACCACCGCAGAGGCGAAGGCGCCGAGCAGCAACTGGCCCTCGATGTTGATGTTGATGACGCCCGACCGCTCGCACATGCATCCGGCGAGGGCGCCGAGGATCAGCGGGATCGAGCGCACCACGGTGCCCTGCAGCAGGTTGACCATGTTCAGCGGGATGACATTTCCCGCGTCCGCCCACAACAGGAGTGACAGCACGAACGCGATCAGGACCACCGCGATGGACCAGCGCTTGGCGCGCACGCCCAGGTCGGTCGTCGCCCGCAGGATCCCGAGCGCGATCGACACGGCGCCGAGGGCGTACGCGACGGGCGCGGCGGGGATGTGCACCGTTGGCACCTTGACCGGCGCGCCCGGGAGCGACAGCGCGAAGCTCGCGTCGCCGTGGTGCGAGAACAGCCCGAAGACGAAGATGTCGACCAGGCCGAGCAGGATGAACACGGCCGCGCTCAGCGCACGCCGGTTGACGGCGAGCGGTGCGCGCACGGCCCCGGCGAGGGTTGTCATGCGTTCCACCCCTTGGCGAGCGCCTGGCCTTGTCCTCGCGCCCGGGCCTCGCGCAGCCGGAACATCCCGCGGATGAGCGGCGGCGCGGCCACGAACAGGACGATGAGCGACTGGATGACCGTGACGATGTCCACCGGAGTCTGGGTCGACGCCTGCATCTGGACGCCGCCCGCGTGCAGCGCGCCGAACAGCAGCGCCGCGAGCACGCAACCGAGCGGGCGGGACCGCCCGAGCAGCGCTACGGTGATGGCGTCGAAGCCGTATGTGCCGTAGCTCTGGAAGTTAAGGGCATGGTCGGTGCCCAGGATGACCGTGGACGCCGCGAGCCCGGCCAGACCGCCGGCGATGACCATCACGAGGATCCAGGTTCGCTCGACGCTCATCCCCGCGGTTCGCGCCGCGCTCGGGTTGGCGCCGACGGCGCGGAACTCGAAACCGACGGTGCTCCGGGTCAGCAGCCACCACACGGCCACCGCGGCGGCGAGCCCGAGCAGGAAGCCCGCGTTGATCCGCAGATTGCCGCCGAGGATGTGCGGCAGCTGCGCGTTTGCGGCTACGAACGGGCTGACGAGATCGGTCCGGCCCGGCCGCTGCATCGCCTTGGTCCCGAGCACCCAGGCGAGGAAGTAGATCATCACGTAGTTCAGCATGATCGTGACGATGACCTCGTGCGCACCGGTCCACGCCTTGAGCGCGCCGACGATCCAGCCCAGTGCCGCGCCGCCCGCGAAGCCGCCAAGCACGGCGACGACGACGTGAATTACCGGGGGCAGGTCAAGCCCGAAGCCGAGCCATGTGCAGACGAGGGCGCCGCCGATGAACTGGCCGGTCGCACCGATGTTGAACAGCCCGGCCCGGAACGCGATGGCGACGGCGAGCCCAGCCAGGATGAGCGGAGTGGCGTTGACCGCGGTCTCTGACAATGGCGAGAAGACG
>DATFVJ010000066.1:0-6271 GCA_035260365.1 Streptosporangiaceae bacterium | reverse complement strand
AACGTAGTGGCCGTACTGATCGACGAGCGGCCGGTCGAGGCCGAGCCGGTGCCGCTGCGCGGCGAGCGCCTGACTGGACGCGTTCGAGCCGAGCATGGCGTGCACCGGATCGAGCGGCGAGATCTTCTGCAGGACGAACAGCACGGCGGTGAGCGCAAGGATGATCACTGCCATGCCGGCGAGGCGTTTGACGATGAGCCGGCGCATGCGCCCTCCTAACGGTCGCCCATGAGATCCCGGACGCCGTCACCGGCGATGTTGGCCATCAGCGCCAGCAGCGCCAAGGCCAGCCCCGGCATCACGGGTATCCACCATTGCTGGAGGAGGAACGGCAGGTTACGTGCGGTATCGGCGCCGAGTTCGGGGGCCGGTGCGGGCTGCCCGAGCCCGAGGAAGGACAGCGCGGCCAGGGTGAGCACGAGGTTGCCGACATCCAGGCTCGCCGTAATCACCACCGCGGGGCCGGCGCCGGGAAGCAGGTGGCGCAGGGCGAGCCGCAGCCGCCCGGCGCCGGCCAGCCGGGCGGCGGCCAGATGCGGCCGCGGCATCTGGGCGCGGATCTCACCCCGCACGATCCGTGCGTAGAAGGGCCACCAGACGATGGCGACCGCGATCAGGGTGTGCAGGAAACTGGGGCCGAGCGCGGCGACGACCGCGATGGCAAGCACCGGTGCGGGCAGCGCGAGGAAGCCGTCCGTGATCCGCATGAGCACGTTGTCGGCAAGCCCGCCGGACATCGCCGCGACCACGCCGACGATGCCGCCGATCAGCGCGCCGGACGCGATCACGGCCAGCGCGGCGAACCAGCTCGAGCGCCAGCCGGCCAGGACGCGGCTGAGCACGTCGCGGCCGATCGCATCGGTGCCGAGCAGGAAACCGCCGTGAAACGGCGGTTGCTGCGGCAGGCCGGCCGGCTGCAGCGGGTTGTCCGGCGCGAGCAGCGGGCCGAAGACGGCCACCAGGGTGGCGGCGGCGAGCAGCGCCGCCGCTGCCCAGTGCAGCGCCCGGCCGTGGCCCGCCGCCAGGCGAGGGCCGCCGCGGCGCGCGCGGACCGACGACGTCGCGGTGTGGGCCTCGGCGACGGCCATGCCTAGATCGCCTCCGAGCGGATGCAGGCCACCAGGCGGTGCGGTGACCCCGCGACGCCGGTCAGCCGCAGTTCCAGGTCCGGATCGCTGCACACCCGCTCGGCGACCGGGCAGCGCGGGTGGAACGTGCACCCGGGCGGCGGGCTCAGCGGGCTCGCGGGCTCACCGCGTGGTGCGAGGGCGACGCCGCCCGGTGCGTCCTGACGGCCGCGCGTGGGCGGCGGCCCGGCCGGTCCAGCGCCTGAGCCGGGCACAGCGCCGAAGCCGGGCACGGCGCCAACAAGCGACCTGGTGTAGGGGTGACGCGGGCGGTTGACGACATCCTCGGCGCCGCCGAGTTCCACGATCCGCCCGAGGTACATCACCGCGATGCGGTCGGCCACGATCCGCGCCACGGACAGGTCGTGCGTCACGAAGATCACGGCCATGCCGAGTTCGCGCCGCAGCGCGGCGATCAGGTTCACCACTCCGGCCGCGAGCGAGACGTCAAGTGCGCTGGTCGGCTCGTCGCACAGGAGCACAGCCGGCGGGATGATCGTGGCTCGCGCGAGCGCCACCCGCTGGCGCTGGCCACCGGACAGCTGAGCCGCCTTCGCGCGCGTCACCTCGGCGGGAAGTCCCACCTGAGCCAGGGCGCCCGCCACCCGCCGGCGGCGCTCGCCGCGGGACAGGCGCCGCCCGCGCAGCCGTTCGGCTACCAGCTCCCCCACGGTCAGCCATGGCGTCAGTGACGCGCCAGCGTCCTGGAAGATCATCTGGGGGCGGTCACCGGTCCCGCCGGAAACCTCGCCATGGTCGGGCCGGTCGAGGCCGGCGATCAGGCGGAGCAGGGTCGACTTACCCGAGCCGCTCTCCCCGACCACCGCGACCGACTCACCCGGCGCCACCTCGAGGTCGACGTCCCACACGGCGTGCAGCCGCACCCGGCGGCCCTGCGAGGTGACGGGGAAGCTCTTGGCCAGGTGATGCACGCGGGTGGCGATCGCGCCGCGGTGAGCCGGCGGCCCGGGCCGGCCCGGGCCGGCCGTGCCGCCCGGCCGGTGGCCGGTGCCGCCGCTCGCGTGGCTGTCACCGCGCGGCGGGCCACCGTCGCCCTGGCGCATCGCCGCGACCTTCTCGGGCGGCAGGATGCAGGCGCTGAGCTGCCCGGCGGCCACTTCCGTGGGCTCGGGAAGCACCTGCGCACAGCGGTCGGTGGCCACCGCGCACCTGGGCTCGAACGGGCAGCCGGGGGGCGGCGCGGCCGGGTCGGGCAGATCGCCGGGCAGGGCCGCGAGCGGCCGGTCCCTGCGGGTGGCAAGCGACAGCCGTGAGCCGATGAGGCCGGCGCTGTACGGGTGGGCGGGAGCGCCGAGCACGGCGCGGGCCGGTCCGACCTCGGCGAGCCGTCCCGCGTACATGACCGCTACCCGGTCGGCGACCTGCGCGGCGACCCCAAGGTCGTGCGTGATCAGCAAGAAGCCGCAGCCAACCTCCTCGGTCAAGGACCGCAGCAGCGCGAGTACCTGGGCCTGAACCGTCACGTCGAGGGCGGTCGTGGGTTCGTCGGCGACCACCAGGGACGGGTTGCCCGCGATCGCCATCGCGATCATCACCCGCTGCCGCTGGCCGCCGGAAAGCTCGTGCGGATAGCTCCCGAGCCGCGCCTCGGCGTCGGGAATGCCCGCCGCGCGCAGCAGCCGGATCGCCTCCGGCATGCTCCCGGCCACCTCCGCGAGCTGGCGGCCCACCCGCATCGTCGGGTCCAGCGACGTCATCGGGTCCTGGAACACCGCGCCGAGGTGGTCACGGCGCACGCGCCTGCACAGCTCGGCCGACCCGGTCAGCATGTTCTGCCCGCAGACCGCCACCCGGCCCGCGACCTTCGGCTGCGCGGGCAGCAGGCCGAGGAGGGACAGGCCGAGCACGCTCTTGCCCGAGCCGGACTCACCGGCCAGCCCGAGGATCTCGCCGCGGCGGATTTCGAGACTGACCCCGCGCACGGCGTGGATCTCGGCGCCACCCCGGCGGAACGTCACCGACAGGTCCTCGACGGAGGCGACCGGCTCGGTGGCCCCGGGACTGCGGGCGCCCGCTGCCTCCAGCGTGGTCATCATTGGCTCCGCTTGCGGGGCAGATGACCGGCCCGGACCAGGCAGCCGAGGGTGTCGCAGATCACACGCGTCGCGATGAGCGAGGTGATCTCGGCGTTGTCGTAGGGCGGCGAGCACTCGACGACCTCGATCCCGGCCAGCGGGGTCTGCGCGACGAGCTGTATGAACTTCAGGACCTCGCGTGGCAGGAAGCCGCCGGGCTCGGGCCATCCGGTCCCTGGGGCGAACGCGGCGTCCAGGCAGTCGACGTCGAAGCTCAGCCAGACCGCCTCGGCGCCGGCCCAGGCGATGTCGAGCGCCCGCTGCGCGGCGGCCTCGATGCCCATCTCGACGCAGTCGGTGACGGTCATGATCGTCGTCTCGCGCTCCCGGCCGACCTTTACGCCTGGCCGGGGGGCCTGCCAGCCGCCGATGCCGATCTGCACGAGGTTGGTCGGCGGGACGTTCCGCAGGTTCGTGGCGTGGAACCACGGGGTGGTGTGCATCCGCTCGTCGAGGTCGGTCTCCTGGGTGTCGACGTGCCGGTCGAAGTGGATGATCCCGAGGTTTCCCTTGAGATGCTCGGCCACGCCCCTGGTGGTCGGGTAGCCGATCGAGTGGTCACCGCCGAGGACGACAGGGAACGCTCCAGAGCCGTAGATGTGGCCGACCGCCTTCGTGATCTGGTCGAAGGTCTTCTCGATGTTTCCCGGGATGGTGAACACGTCGCCGAGGTCGGCCATGGTGACGGACTCCCGCAGATCGACGCCGAGCTCGAAGCTGTACGGGCCGTAGAGCGCGGAGATGCGGCGGATGCCCTGCGGCCCGAACCGGGTGCCCGGCCGGTACGTCGTGCCGCCGTCGAACGGTGCGCCCATGATCGCGACGTCGTACTCGCCGCAGGTCCGCACGTCCTCCACGTACGGTGCCTTGAGAAAGGTGTTGATGCCGGCGAAGTGCGGCAGTTCACCGCGGGAGAAGGTCGGGATGCGCCGGTCGACCACGGAGGCCGCGCCGGGCAGGCCCACCTCCAGCCCGTGCGCGACCTCCGCATCCCATCTGGCCGTCGGCAGGCAGCCCTCCGCGGCGACCGCGTACCGCGCCTCAGGGCCGTAGCCATCGTGCAGACCCTCGTCGGTGAACGCGTCAGGAAGGTGACGGTGCGAAGATGCGGTCACCCGGCCTCCGAAGCGACGGAACCCAGCCAGGAGCCAGGCTCGACTGGTCTCCCGGGCTTTTGTCCCGCCGTGGAACGGAAGGCTGCTCCGGCCGTCCGCCTCGCCTCTCGGTCCAGACCCGCCCCGTCTACGGCGTCGTTTCGCCGTGCCGCGGCGGCGGAACCCTAGGCGCGCCTCACCGTGTGAGTCGGGAACAATGGAAGTCCGCGCCGATCACGGCGGCGGGTCTGGCACGTGTCCGTCGTGTTAATAGCGGCGCGGCAGTGTAAAGGCTGCGCTTCGTGGGCGCCGCGGTTGACGTGCGCCACGTGCGGCCGCGTGCGGCGGGTGGGCCGGGTGACGCGCCGCGGCAGCCGTTCTGGAGCGACGGCGCGTACCGATGGTGCTGGTGTCAGCGCTGGGACGGGATTGACCTGATGGGTAAGAGTTTGGTGATGCGCCAGGCGCGCGTGGCGGACTGGGCAGAGATCGGCCGGGTCGCCGCGGCGAACGGGCAGCCGCGCGAGGATTCCGGGCGCGACCGCAGATATCTCGCGCATCTCGCCGAGCACGGCCGGCTTTTGGTCGCGGAGGCCAGCGAGACCACCGAGGCCGACGCGGCCGGCGCCGGGGGTGTGACCGGCGCGGCCCGCGCCGCCGGCGCCGCCGACGTGACCGGCGCGCCAGGCGTGGCTGGCGTGGCCGACGCCCCCGGTGCCGGGGGTGTGACCGGCGCGGCCCGCGCCGCCGGCGGCGCCGACGTGGCCGACGGGCCGGGCGTGGTCGGCGTGGCCGGTGGGGCAGGCGGGGCCGGGGTGCGGCTGGCGGGCTTCGCCGCGGCCCGGCGGGTTGACGGGGTCACGTTGCTGTGTGACCTGTTCGTCGACCCGGCCAGGCACGGCCGCGGGATCGGCCGCAGGCTGCTCGACGAGATTTTCGACGGGAGCGCCGACCGCGTCACGTTCAGCTCACAGGATCCGAGCGCGCTGCCGCTTTACGCGCGGTACGGGCTCGCGCCGCGCTGGCCGCTGCTCTACCTGACCGGCGATCCTGCTGCCGTCGCGCCCGCCGCCACCGCCGGCATTGCCTGGCGGGCGCGCCGAGTCCCGGCCAGTGACGCCGCGGCGGCAGAACACGCGCTCACCGGCGTGGACCGCGCCCCGGACTACACCTACTGGGGCGGCGCGGACGGCAGCGGCGGCGTGCTCGTCGAGCGCGGTCCGGACGTGATCGCGGCGGGTGCCGCCGGGCCTGCGCACCTGCGGCACCTTGCCGTCGCGCGTGGCGCGGACCCGGCTGACACGGCCACGGCCGCGCTGCCGGCCCTGGCCGCGCTGCCGGCTGCTGGCTCGCGGGGCGTCACGCTGTGCCTGCCAGGACCGCATCCCGCGCTCGGCCCGCTGCTGCGGTGCGGTTTCCGCGTCGAGGACTTCGATCACTACATGTCCACCGCCGCGGGCCTGGTCCGCAGCGGCGACGTACTCTCACCCGCCCTGGCGTAGGCGCGTCCCCGGCGTAGGCGCGTCCCCGGCGTAGGCGCGATCACCGCGTGTGTGCCGCGGCGGCAAGCCAGGCGTCACACACCTCGCCCTCGGCGACGATCACGGCCGGCCCGGTCAGCCAGCTTGTCCGGCCGTCCAGCGTCACGGTGAGCTCACCGCCGGGCACATCCACCCGCCACGATCCGCCGGCGGCCCCACGAGCCGCGCGGTGCCCGTTCCCCGCGTACGCCGCGGCCACGGCGGCCGCGACGGCACCGGTCCCGCAGGACCGCGTCTCGCCCGACCCACGTTCACGAACCCGCATCCGAACGGCTGCGGGGCCGGTCAGCTGGATCAGCTCGACGTTCGCGCCCTCGGGGAAATCGCCGGGATCGAGCTCGGGCGGGCTCGACAGGTCGAACTCGTCCACCGGCGTGTTCACGATGCAGGCCAGGTGCGGATTGCCCACCGAG
>DATFVJ010000065.1:0-9560 GCA_035260365.1 Streptosporangiaceae bacterium | reverse complement strand
CCGCGCAGGATCGCCTGGTCGGCGATGGCCTCGAGTGCGTCCTCGGTGAACTCCAGGTCCACGTTGTCCAGTTCGAAGAGCCGGTGATACTGCCGGACGAGCGCGTTGCGCGGCTCGGTCAGGATCAGGATGAGCGCCTCGCGGTCCAGGTTGTGCACGCTGGTGATCACCGGGAGCCTGCCGACGAACTCGGGGATCATGCCGAACTTGAGCAGGTCCTCCGGCATGACGTCGGCGAAGGCGTCGGGTGAGACCCGGTCGTCCTTGGAGCGGAGCACCGCGTTGAACCCGATGCCCTTGCGGCCGATCCGGTGCTCGATGATCTTTTCGAGGCCGGCGAAGGCTCCACCGCAGATGAACAGCACGTTGGTCGTGTCGATCTGGATGAACTCCTGGTGCGGGTGCTTGCGGCCGCCCTGCGGCGGGACCGACGCGGTGGTGCCCTCGAGGATTTTCAGCAGCGCCTGCTGCACGCCCTCGCCGGAGACGTCGCGAGTGATCGACGGGTTCTCGCTCTTGCGCGCGATCTTGTCGACCTCGTCGATGTAGATGATCCCCGTCTCGGCCTTCTTGACGTCGTAGTCCGCGGCCTGGATCAGCTTAAGCAGGATGTTCTCGACATCCTCGCCGACGTAGCCCGCCTCGGTCAGCGCGGTCGCGTCCGCGATCGCGAACGGCACGTTGAGCAGCTTGGCGAGCGTCTGGGCGAGCAGGGTCTTGCCCGACCCGGTCGGCCCGAGGAGCAGGATGTTGGACTTCGCGAGCTCGACCGCTTCCTCACGGGCCCGTTCGCCGCCACCGCCGGCCGAGTGGACGCGCTTGTAGTGGTTGTACACCGCGACCGACAGCGCCTTCTTGGCCTTCTCCTGGCCGATCACGTAGCCGTCGAGGAACTCGTAGATCTCGCGCGGTTTGGGCAGGTTGTCCCACTTCAGCTCGGACGGCTCGGCGAGTTCCTCTTCGATGATCTCGTTGCACAGGTCGATGCACTCGTCGCAGATGTACACGCCGGGGCCGGCAATGAGCTTCTTGACCTGCTTCTGGCTCTTTCCACAGAACGAGCACTTCAGCAGGTCACCACCCTCGCCGATACGTGCCACTCAGCTACTCCTTTGCGTGGGGCCACCTGTGGCAATGCGGCCGACACGACCTGGCCGCCTTGCCTGACACTGACGCTACCGCCTCACGGACGCGGGTGAGCCCGTTGGTGGAGCGCCGGGTCGGGTGGATCCTCCCGGTTAGGACGACACTACCTCGGCGCGGGCCTTTCGGCTCGACAGAACCTCATCCACCAGACCGTATTCTTTTGCCTCCTCGGCGGTGAGGATCTTGTCGCGCTCGATGTCCCTGCGGACCTGGTCCTCGTCCTTGCCGGTGTGCAGGGCGAGGATCCGCTCGAGCGCGGCACGTACCCGCATGATCTCCCTGGCCTGGATCTCCAGGTCGCTCGACTGACCGTAGCCGCCCTCGGTAGCGGGCTGGTGGATCAGGATGCGGGAGTTCGGCAGCGCCATCCGCTTGCCCGCGGTGCCCGCGGCGAGCAGCACCGCCGCCGCCGACGCCGCCTGGCCGAGGCAGACCGTCGAGACCTCCGGGCGCACGTACTGCATCGTGTCGTAGATCGCGGTCATCGAGGTGAACGAGCCACCCGGCGAGTTGATGTAGATCGTGATGTCGCGGTCCGGGTCGATCGACTCGAGCGTGATGAGCTGCGCCATGACGTCGTTGGCCGAGGCGTCGTCGATCTGCACCCCGAGGAAGATGATCCGTTCCTCGAAGAGCTTGTTGTACGGGTTCATCTCCTTGACCCCGTACGTGGTCCGCTCGACGAACGACGGGATGATGTAGCGGGCCTGTGCTGGCGGCGCGAGCCCCGGCCGCACAAGCTGCGGACCGGCGGCCTGGATGCGGCCTGGCTGAGAATGGGCGGTCACGTCTGGTCCTTCGGCTCGCTGTGCTGGCCCTGGCGTCCACGACATGGTCATGAGACCGCCCCTTCAGATGGTACCTGGGTGGCGCTGCGGACCACGTGGTCCACGAGGCCGTAGTCCTTCGCCTCCTCGGCGGTGAACCACCGGTCGCGATCGGAGTCAGCTTCGATCTGCTCCGTCGGCTGCCCCGTATGGGACGCGATCAGCTCGGCCAGCGTGTGCTTCACGTACAGCATCTGCTCTGCCTGGATCTTGATGTCCGACGCGGTACCGCCGATGCCGCCGGACGGCTGGTGCATCATGATCCGCGCGTTCGGCAGCGCGAAGCGCTTGCCCGTCGTGCCCGCGCACAGTAGGAACTGACCCATCGAGGCGGCCAGGCCCATGGCGACCGTCCGGATGTCGTTCGGGACGTACTCCATGATGTCGTAGATCGCCATGCCGGCGCTCACCGAGCCACCGGGCGAGTTGATGTACAAACTGATGTCACGGTGATCGTTCTCGGCCGCGAGCAGCAGGAGTTCGGCGCAGATGCGGTTGGCGATCTCGTCGTCCACCTGCTGGCCAAGAAAGATGATGCGGTGCCGAAGCAGCCGCTGGAAGACCTGCTCGGTCAGCGGCATTGGCGTAGGTGCCTCTGCAACCCGCGCCAGAATTCGCGACGGCTCCTCGATGATCGGAGGCGTGGTCACTAGTTCACCTGTTCTGTAGTGGGCGGAAAGGCGTTCGCCGGTTATCTGGGTCGTTGACTGTGAGATTAACGCGGCCCAGGCTCCGTCGCGTCCGCAGATGCGTGCTGTTCGCTGTCGGCTCAGCAGAATACGCAACGCACCGTGCGCATGCGGGGCCCGGCCGCGACCGCGATGCCAGCACAGAGCGCCGCCGGCCAGACGTCAGGCACGGCGCGCAGCCGCGCGGACGCCTGCGGGGCCGGCGGGCCACGCCTGGAACCCGCGCGGGCGAACCCCGGACCCGGCGCCACGCCTGGAAACCCGCGCGGGCGAACCCCGGACCCGGCGCCACGCCTGCGGACCCGCGCGGGCGAACCCGGACCCGGCGCCACGCCTGGAAACCCGCGCGGGCGAACCCCGGACCCGGCGCCACGCCTGCGGACCCGCGCGGGCGCGGGCGACGCGTTGGTCAGGACTGCGGCGCGCCTGACTCGGCGTCGCCCGCGGCGGCCGTTGCCTCGGAGGTAGCTGCCTGCGCCGTACCCGCGGCCGCCGCGGCCTCGTCCGGACCCTCGGCCTGCTCGGACGCGGCCTGCTCGGACGCGGCCTGCTCGGACGCGGCGATCGCCGCGAGGTCGACCTCCCGCCCTGAGCTGTCCTTGACGGCGGCCCGGTTGACGATGAGGTCCAGGGCCTTCCCCCGGAGCACGTCACCGACAGCCGAGCCGATCTGGCCGGTGTCGCGAAGGTGGGTCGCGAGCTGGTCGGGTGACACGCCCATCCGCTGTGCCCGCTGCACCACGAAACTCGTCAGCTCGGTGTCGTCCACGCCGAGCTCTTCCTGCCGCGCGAACTGGTCGAGCACGAAGTTGGCCCTGATGGAGCGGCGGGCGTCCCGCTCGAGGTCGGCGGCGAACTCATCCGCGGACTTGCCGACCGACTCCAGGTAAGCCTCCCGGCCCGCCCCGACACGCTCGAGCTGATCATCGAGTGCGCGGCTTCTGCGGTCGATTTCCTCGGTGACAACAGCATCGGGCAGCGGAATGTCGATCTTGTCGAGCACCGCCTCGAGTGCGTGGTCGCGCGCCTGGCCGGTCTGCTGCAGGCGCTTCACCCGCTCCAACTGCGCCCGGGTGCCCGCACGCAGCTCACCGATGGTGTCGAACTCGCTCGCCGACTGCGCGAACTCGTCATCGAGCTCGGGCACCTCCTTGATCTTGACGCTGTGCGCGGTCACCGTCACGACGGCTTCCTCGCCCGCGTGGTCGCCGCCGGTCAGCTCGGTGGTGAACGTCGCGGACTCGCCCGCGGTCATCCCGGTCAGCGCGGCGTCGAGCCCGTCGACCAGCGTGTCGTCACCGATGCGGTAGGAAAGGCCGCTCGCCTGCGCGTCCTCCACCTCCTCGCCGTCGACCGTGGCGGACAGGTCGATCGAGACGTAGTCACCCTCCTGAGCCGGCCGGTCCACCGTCTTCAGCGACGCGAACCTTTCCCGCAGCCCGCCCAGGTACTCCTCGACCTCGTCGGGGGTGACGTCGGCGTCTTCGACGGTCACCGACAGCCCGTTGAGGTCGGGAATCTCGAACTTGGGGCGGACGTCGACCTCGGCCGTGAAGCTGAGCTGCGCACCGTCGTCGAGCGCGGTGATCTTGAGCTCCGGCTGGCCGAGCGCGTACACGTCGTTGTCCGCCAGCGCCTGGCCGTAAAGCTCGGGTACCGCCTCGTTCACGGCCTGCTCGAGCACGGCGCCCCGGCCGAAGCGCTGGTCGATGATGCGCGGCGGGACCCGGCCCGGCCGGAACCCGGGCACGCGAACCTGTTTGGCGACCTCACGGTAGGCGCGGTCGATGTTCGGCCTGAGCTCGTCGAAAGGAACCTCGATAGTCAGCTTCACCCTGGTCGGGCTCAGCTCCTCGACGTCGGTCTTCACTTACGGTGTCACTCCTTCGGGCCCGCATCTGCGGAATCGGCGCGCGTCGCGGCAGCCGTTCGGGACTCAGGGCGTGTCCCGCAGATCTCTGGCGGCGCGGATCGGCGCCCAGACGACGACCGGCGGCGTTGTCGTCGTCGCCGATACGAACCAGTATCGGCTCCTCCTCCGCCTTGCCGGACCGCCGCCTGGACACCGCCCGCATCCACCGAGATCTCCGGGACACCCTTGGAACGGCCCCGGCTCCGATCAGGTCGCTGCGTCGTGTCCGGTCACTGACGGCTACGGCCGCCCAGTCTAGTGCTGGTGCGGGGATGGGGACGGGCCAGCCGTGCCGCCGGGGACCAGACGCTGGCTCATCCACTGCAGCGCCTGGCCGATCTCCCGCTTCCAGGTGCGGAAGTTGTGGCCGCCGACGGGCAGGATGAGCGAGTAGCCGTGCATGGGCGGCCGGATCATGCTCAGGAACCTGAGCGTCGGCAGATAGTTGTCCTCGCCGACGCGGCTGCTCGTGAGGAGCACCGACACGGGCGGCGGCGGCAGGTGGCCGAGCCGCCAGAACAGGTCGTTCTCCGACCGGTACGCGGCGCTGCGGCCGTAGAGGCTGCCGGTGGTGAAGTCCTGCACCGCCGTGTAGTAGCCAGAAAGCGACACCGCGGCGGCGAAGCGGTCCGAATGCATCATGGCGAGCTTCGCCGCGCAGTAACCACCGGTCGAGTCGCCCATCACGGCCCACCCGGCGGCGCCGGTGGCCGCGCGGAAGGACTGCTCGACCGCGAGCGGTACGTCCTCGGCGAAGAACGTCTCCGCCTGCGGGCCGCTGGGGATGTCCGTGCACTCGGTGTCGCGGGGCATGTCGACCGACGAGAACATCATGACGAAGATCGTGGGCTGCACCCGGCCAGCCGCGATCTCCGACGCCACGGCACCCGGCAGGTTGAGCCGGGTGATCTCGCTGCGCGGGTCGCTCGGATAGCCGGTGAGCACGAGCACCACCGGGAACAGACGGTGCGCGTACGCGGGCTGGAAGTACTGCGGCGGCAGGTACACGTAGGACCTGGGCACGGTGATCCCGGTACGGTCGCCCGTGATCTGAACGGTCAGGATCTCGCCGTTGGCGGCGGCCCCTCCCCCATTGGGCGTGCGCGCCGGGGCCGGGGAGCGCGTGCCGTGCGCGCCCGTGGAGGCCGCCGGGCGCGGGGTGCGCGGAGCGGCCGGGATTTGCGTCTGGGTCACCACGATCGGCGCGGCAACGGCGTGTGCCGCGCCGTGCGCGGCCTGCAGCGTCGTGCTCGCGTGCGTGCCGACCAGGTCAGACCAGGAAACAATGAACGAGAAGTAGGCGTTGAGCCCGCCGAGGACCGCGAGGATCGCGGTCAGCTGGGTGGCGATGAGCAGCCCGGTGCGCGCCGCCGCGTGCGAGGCCTTGCGGCCGGCGACGCACGGCCAGAGCAGGATCGTCGCGGCCATCGTGGCGGCGGCCACGATGCTCACGACGGCGAGGAACGGGCCGCTGGTCAGCGTCATGGCGGCACCCGCGCATCGGCCGCACGGCGGGTCATGGCCGGCCGCCCGGGGCAAGCTCGGCGGCGAGCCGGTCGAGCACGGGGGCGAGTGGCCACGGGCCGGCCGCGAGCGTTATCTCCGCGACGTGCGTGGGGGGCTTGGCCAGGGCCAGGAACGCCCGTGCGGCGCCGGCCCGCTGCGTGCTACCCGGGCCGGCGGCCGCGCTCCGCACGAAGCACAGGGAGACCGGTGGTGGCGGCATGTTCCTGAGCCGCCAGCTCAGATCGCTCTCGTCGCGAAGCTGCTGGCTGCCGCCCGACATCCACCAGCCGGGTGCGCCCGGCCGGGTGCCGGTGGATCCCGGCGGCGTGCTGTAGGCCGCCAGTGGCGCCGCGGCCACGCCGAACCGGTCCGAGTGCGCCATGGCGAGCGACAGCGCGCAGTAGCCGCCGGCCGCGTCGCCGAGGACCGCCCAGCCTGCCGCGACGCGGCTGGCCGGATAGGACGATTCGATCGCCGACGGCAGGTCCTGTGCGAAGAAGGTGGCGGCCTGCGGCCCACCAGGCACGTCCAGGCAGCCGAGGTCGCGGCGGCCTGCCGCGGACGCGCTGAGCATCACGTAGATCGCTGGCCTCGCGCGCCTCGCGGTGATCTCCTGGGCGGCGGTCAGGGCGAGCGACGCCGCGCTGTACGGGTCCCCCGCGGTCGTGACGTGGCCGGAGATGACGACGATCACAGGGAGCGTGCGGCCCGCCTCGGCCGGCCAGAAGTACTGCGGCGGCAGGTAGACGTACGCGGCGGCCGAGATTCCCGACCGCACGCCGTCGATGCGCACCGGCTGCAACCGGCCGTAACGTGACCCCGCGGTTCCGCCGGGGGCCGTCAGCAACGATCCCTGGCCGGTTCGCGGCAAGCCGGGCGGCGTCCGCGCCGCGAGCTCGCCGGTGCCTGGTGACTGGATCGGCGCGGGCTGGCCACCGTTTTGATGGCGCGGGGCGACGATCTGGCCGGTGGTGTTGTTGGTGCCGAACAGGTCCGACCACGATGCGAAGAAGCCGAACGAGCGGTTCACGCTCAGGAAGATCACGAGCATCACGGAGACCTGGGCGGCCAGCAGCAGGCCGGCGCGGGCGAGCACGTGGCCGGGTCGCGGGGTGGCCAGCCGCCGCCACATCAACAAGGTTCCGGCGAACGCGCCAGCGGCGAAGAACCCGGCCAGCCCGATCAGCAATCCGCTCGTCAGGCCCACAGGCTCACCTCCCCGTTGGCCTGCTCACACGCTCAGCCCTGTCCAGCGTCCGGTGCGGGCGCCGGTGTACCTCTACGTACGGGCGCGCCTCTTCGTTCGACCAAGCGGCTCTGACGAGATCTCTGGCCGCGCCGCCGGCCGCTGGATCGGGGCATTTGCCTGGTTCCTACCCCGACATTATCGAGGCATTGTGACAATTTGATCTCTGATCTTGCCGTAGGCTACGCCCCCGCTGTCATCTCGGCGCGTCGGTATCCTGACCTGGCCCACGCAGTTGGAGGTTGGACATGGCCGCACCGCTGGATCCGGCGGCCCGCGCGCCGGGATCGCCCGGCTGAGATGGTGGGGCCGTCGGTGGACATGGATCCCGCCGGGATCGCGGACTCCGTTCTGGACGTGGCGGTCGTCGGGGCGGGTCTGGTCGGGCTCGCAACCGCGATGGCGCTGCTCAAGCAACGGCCAGGTCTGCGCCTAGCCGTTCTGGATAAAGAGCCGTCCATCGCGGCGCACCAGAGCGGTCACAACTCGGGCGTCATCCACGCGGGCCTCTACTACAAGCCGGGGAGCCTGAAGGCACGTTTCTGCCGCGAGGGTCGGCAGGCCCTGGTGGCGTTCGCGGACGAGCACGGCATCCCGTACCGGCTGAGCGGGAAGCTCGTCGTGGCCAGTGACGAAGGAGAGCTTGGCCGGTTTCGTGATCTGGCCGGGCGTGGGCGGGCGAACGGGCTTGCCGTCAGGGAACTGACCCCCGGTGAGTTCGGGGAGTTCGAGCCGAACGTCCGCGGGGTGCGCGCGCTGCACGTGCCGGAGAGCGGCGTCATCGACTACCGGCGGGTCGCGGCCGCCTACGCCGAGGTCATCGCGGATCGCGGCGGCGCGGTGCTGTGCGGCCGTGGCGTCCAGCGCATCACCAGCCGCGCCGGCCGCGCCGTCCTGGCCACGGACGGCGGGCCGGTCGCCGCGCGCGCGGTCGTCACGTGCGCGGGGCTGCAGTCGGACCGGGTCGCGGCGATGACCGGGCACGCGACGGGCGAGTACCGGATCGTCCCGTTCCGCGGCGACTACTACACGTTCCGGCCGCACGCCGCCAGCCTGGTCCGCGGGCTCGTGTATCCGGTGCCCGACCCCGGGTTCCCTTTCCTCGGGGTGCACTTCACCCGCGGAATCGACGGTTCGCTGCACGCCGGGCCGAACGCGGTACCCGCGTTCGCACGCGAAGGGTACGGCCGGCTGTCGGTCAACCGGCACGATCTGCTCGACGTGCTGCGCTTTCCCGGCTTCCGCCGGCTCGCGCGGTCGTACGCGGGCACCGGGGCGCGGGAGATCTGGCGGGATCTGGTGAAGCCCGCGTTCCTCGCCGAGATGCGCAGGTACCTGCCGATGATCGAGTCAGGCGACGTCACGTTCGGCCCGTCAGGTGTGCGGGCGCAGTGCCTGAGCCGTTCGGGGGCGCTCGTCGACGACTTTCTCGTCGAGGAGTCGAGCGGCGCGATCCACGTGCTCAACGCCCCATCGCCCGCCGCGACCGCGTCGATCGTCATCGGCCAGCACTGCGCGGCCCAGGCCATCACCCACCTGGGCCTGTAAACAAGCGCCGCGCGTGCCCGCCCAGTGCCCGTGCCAGCGTGTGTGCGTATGCCAGTTGGTGCGCCTGTGCCTGGCGCGGCAAGCGGCCCAGCGGCGCTGCCGCCCAGAGACGGCGCCGCGCCCGCTAAACTCGTCCCGGTACACGGGCTGTAGCGCAGCTTGGTAGCGCGCTTGCTTTGGGAGCAAGAGGCCGCGAGTTCGAATCTCGCCAGCCCGACCAGGTTAACGATGCTTTTCGAACTGTTTTACGGTCGCTGGGTGACCGGTGGGTGACTAACTGAGTGACTACCACTCTTCGTGGTCCTTGCCCGTTCTCAGGACACTTTCGCGAAGGTCAGGGGGTCTCGCGTGTGTCCCGAGCACGACTCAGCTGAGCGCTGCTCATCCGAGGCCTGTCCATTCGCGTTGCTGAGCCTATGTGACGGCCTCCTCGAACAGCCCTGCCTCTCCTTCGTTCCAGTCCAGGTCACAGGAATGATCACGGCGACCGCCGTCGAAGAGCTTTCGCGGCCGGAGGCTTTGCTGAACCTCAGCCAAGGATTGCTTACTGACTTCTCGGTCGATTGTGCGCCTGGGTGGTGGCGTTGTGACGTAGTGTGCTGGTATCACCACAGGTGAGGGGTGGGGGATGAATCCGATCACGCTGATCGTGACCGTGCTAGCGGCAGGTGCAGGGCGGGGGTAAA
>DATFVJ010000064.1:0-2193 GCA_035260365.1 Streptosporangiaceae bacterium | reverse complement strand
CTTCCACCGAGATCTCCGGGACGCCCGGGGGGTTGACCGCGTCGCGCGGGGGGATCTGGACTAGGGATACTGGTCATCGCACCCGCCGGAGGAGATCTGCTATGCCGAAGGTCTTGATCATCACTGGGGACGCCGCGGAGTCGCTGGAGGTCATGTATCCCTACCAGCGCCTGCTCGAGGAGGGCTACCGGGTCGACATCGCCGCGCCGTCGGTGAAGAAGCTGCAGTTCGTGGTCCACGACTTCGTCGAGGGCTTCGACACCTACACAGAGAAGCTCGGCTACACCTGGCCCGCGGACGTCGCCTTCGCTGACGTCGACCCCGCGGACTATGTCGCCCTCGTCATTCCCGGCGGCCGCGCGCCCGAGTACATCCGCAACGACCCGGACGTCCAGCGGATCGTTCGCCACTTCATGGAAGCCGACCTGCCCGTCGCCCAGTTGTGCCACGCTGCGCAGATCCTCGCCGCCGCGGGGGCCCTGGAAGGCCGTCGCACCGCCGCCTACCCGGCCCTGGAACCGGACGTGACCGCGGCTGGGGCGGAGTTCGTGGACGCGGCCGCGGTGATCGACGGGCAGATGGTCTCGGCGCGCGCGTGGCCGGACCACCCGGCGTGGATGCACGAGTTCATGGAGATCCTGCGGTCCAAGGCGCCAAGCGTGACCTGACCACAGCGCACGGACCGAACGGCGACGCCGGCCGGGCCGTGACGCCCCGCGGCAGCCGTTACGTATTGATTTTCTTAACGGCTGCCGCGAATGCGGCATCCATTGGTGCGGGGGGATCTGCCAGCCCGGGGGGCCGACCCCCCGGACCCCGCGCAGTGGGGGTCGCCCCCCCGGGGCAGCACAGTCTTAACGGCTGCCGCTGGCGTGTGCGTGACGGTTTGGTTCAGGCACACTCGACGGGTGTCGCTGGCATCTTTCCCCACTCCGCCCACGAGCCGTCGTAGACCCGGACGCGGGGACGGCCGAGCAGGTGCGTCAGGGCGAACCAGGCGGTGCAGGCACGGCCGCCGATCGTGCAGTATGTGATCACTTCGCCGTCGCCGGGCAGGTCGATCGGGGAGAAGATCTGACGCAGTTCGGCTGTGGTACGGAACGACCCGCGCTCGTCGTGGAGTCCGTCGATCGGGAGATGCACGGCCGAGGGAACGTGACCGGCACGACCTCCCGCTTCGAGACCACCCGACGGCCAGAACCGCTCGCCGCGGTACTCCGCGTCGGTGCGCACGTCCACGATCGTGCACGCCGGGTCGCCGATCGCGTGGGCCACCTTCGGATGGTCGGCGCGGATCCGTTCGTCCCGGCCAGGGAGGGGATAGCGGGCGATGCCCGGCTTGACCGCGACATTGGTCCACGGCCGGCCTTCGTCCCGCCACGTGCCCCTCGCGCAATCGAGTATGCGGACGTCGGCGTGGCCGTAGAGCGTCATCAGCCACAGGCCCATGGCGGGCGCATAGCCGTAGAGCACGACCGTCGAGTCCGGGCGGATTCCGGAGCGAGCGGCCAGGTTTTCGATCGCCGCCTGGCCGGCGGGCCGGTAGTCGCTGTCCTTGAGATCGCTGTAGACGTTCCACAGCACGGCACCTTCGATGTGCCCCTCGTCGTAGGGGGCCGGGCTCACGTCGACTTCGACCACGCGCAGGGCGGGATCGTGCAGGCGCTCCTCGAGCCATCGCGGTTCGACGAGGATCTCGCTCGTGGCGTATCCGTCATACTTCGCCGCGCCGTTTTCCGCAGCCATCTCGGTCCTCCCGTGACTCTGGGGCTATTCCACCTGGATCCAGCCCAGGAGGTCCTCCCGCCGGACTGTCTCGAAGAGGACGGGATGGTCGGTTCTCATGTGACCGCGGATCGCGTCGATCACCTCGCCGTCGGTCTGGCCCCGGGCCACGAACCCGCACTCACATTGGATGATCCTGGCCATCGCGTCCTCCTGCACGGTTGTATACGCCCACGTTATTGGCACAATGTTGGCGTGACCTTGGTGCCGGCGCCGCCGGCGAGGATCCAGCTGTGCGGGCCGACCGTCATCGAGACCGGCGGTGAGCGCCTCGACAGCCGCTTGCCGGGACGTCAGGGCAGGCTCCTGTTCGCTTACCTGGTCCTCGGCCGCCACCGGCTCACCAGTCGCGACGAGCTGGCCGGGGCTATCTGGCCGCGTCAGCTCCCCTCGGCCGCCGAGACCGGG
>DATFVJ010000063.1:0-4192 GCA_035260365.1 Streptosporangiaceae bacterium | reverse complement strand
CCGTCCGTTACGGTCTCATCGCCGGTAATGACACGCGGCGCGGTGAGCACCTCCGACACGGCCTCGCCTCGTCTTGGGGTGCATTTCACGCTAGGGCGGCCCGGGAAGGGGGTCAAGGCCGGCCCGAATCGTTTACATAGTGGTGATCAGCCCGGTGCAAGATGAGGTGTGACAGGAAGTCTCAGACTCGCCATCGACACCACCACCGCGGCAGCGCTTCGTGCCCGCGGCAGCTACAAGTGGGCCGCCCCGGGCCCGGACGGGTTCGGCGCGGCCGTGGCCGAGATGGACTTCGGTGCCGCGCCGCCGATCCTCGACGCGCTCGCCGGGCTGTCTGCCGACGCGAACTTCGGCTACCTGCCGCCCTATCTCGCGGACGAGCTGGCCGAGGCATGTGCCGGGTTCCAGAAGCGCCGCTACGGCTGGGATGTCGATCCCGCGCTGATCCATCACGTCCCGGACGTGATCAAGGCGCTCGAGATCGCCATCACGCACTTCTCGCGCCCGGGCTCACCGGTCATCCTGCCCACGCCCGCCTACATGCCGTTCCTCGCCGTTCCGGGCTTCCTCGGCCGCGAGATCATCCAGGTGCCGATGCGCGACGACGCCGGATTCTTCACCCTCGACCTCGACGCGATCTCCGGAGCGTTCCGGGCCGGCGGGCACCTGCTCATCTTCTGCAACCCGTACAACCCGCTCGGGCGGGTCTTCACCCGCGATGAGATAGCGCAGGTGACCGACGTCGTCGACCGGCACGGCGGCCGGGTCTTCGCCGACGAAATCCACGCCGCGCTCGTCTATCCGGGGGCGCGACACGTTCCGTACGCATCCACCTCCGACGCCGCCGCGTCGCACGCCCTGACCGCCACGTCCGCCTCGAAGGCGTGGAACCTGCCCGGCCTCAAGTGCGCCGAAGTGATCCTCACCAACGAGCCCGACCGGCAGCGCTGGGAGGAGATGGGGGTCTTCGCCTCGCACGGCGCGAGCAATCCCGGCGTCGTCGCCAACATCGCGGCGTTCCGGCATGGCGAGGCCTGGCTGGACGAGGTCCTCGCCTACCTCGACGACAGCCGCCGCCTTCTCGCCGACCTGCTCGGCCGGCACCTGCCCCAGGTGCGCTACCGCCCGCCCGACGGCACCTACCTCGCCTGGCTCAACTGCACCGCGATGGACCTGCCCGACTCGCCCGGCGCGCTCGTCACCGACCGCGCGCACATAACGGTCGTGGACGGGCCCGCTTTCGGGGCAGGCGGCCCGGGAGCGTTCCGGTTCAACTTCGCCACGCCGCAGCCCGTTCTCACCGAGATGGTCGAGCACATGGCCGCCGCCCTCAACCCCAGGTAAGACCAGCCCATCAGGGATCAGCGGGATGACGAGGTATGCGCGGCCTTGGGTTCTGGCCATTGGTGAGGCCGGGTGCCTGTGGCCTGGTGGGCGGGTGGCCGGGTCCGCCAGGCCACGGCGGCGGTGGCGGCCAGCGCGGCGGTGCAGGCGGCTTCGGTCAGCCCGAAGACCGCACGCGGGCTGAGGTGTTCCGCTGCGAGCCCGGCGGCGAGCGGGCCCAGCACCGTCGTCGCCGCCCATACCCCGTTGAGCAGCCCGACCACGACGCCGAGACCGGCGCCGTTTTGCTCGGCTCCCTCGGCGGCCAGGGGGTAGCTGACCGTCCACAGGACTGACCTGGCCGCGGTCGTGACGCACAGCATGGCGACGATCGCGAGCGGTGCCGCGGTGAGGGCCGCCGGCGAGAGGGCGGCAGCGAGAGCGAGCATCCCGCCGCAGATCACCGGCATGCTCAGCGCCCGCCGGCCGGCGGAAGCGGTGAGTGTGCTCCCCGCCACGAACAACATCCCGGCGATGGAGAAGTAGAGTCCGATCCGTCCGGGAGATGCCCCGGCAGCGTGCAACTGGGCCGGGACAAGCAGGGCGGACACCCCGGTTGTGACACCCGCGGTCACGATCGCGGCGGCGGCGCAGATCGTGTTGCGATCGGCGGCGGCGGCCCGAAGACTGGCGGCAGCCCGAAAGCTGGCGGCGGACGGTGCGGCCGGGCGCGCTGGCATCCGGAGCAGGCCGAGCGCGATGGTGATCAAGGCGAAACCCGCCGCGGCGGCCAGCAGGGGAATCGCCAGCCCGAAGTACTGGACGAGCGCGCCCGAGGCGGCGGGCCCGGCGACGCCGCCGACGCCGGCGCTGGCGACTGACCCGCTCAGGCCCGACCCGGCCGGCCCGGTGCTGGCGATCCAGGACAACCCGGCCGTCCACACCACGCCGTAGCCGATCCCGAATACCAGCCGCGACCCGAGGAGCATGGGAAAGTCAGTCGCGAGCGACTGTGCGAAGATCGCGATCGCCATTAGCAGCCCTGCCCACAGGGTGAGCCGCCGCGCGCCGAAGCGGTCGGACAGGGCTCCGGCCGGCACGGAGACAGCCAAGGTGGCGAGCCCGATCGCGCTGAGCACCATCCCCTGCTGAAATCCGGACAGGCCGAACCGGTGGGCATAGGTGGGCATGATCGGCACGATCGCGAACTGGGCGGCCGAACTGGCCAGGACCAGGCCGTAGATGAGAAGGCGGAACAGCCTCGCCCTGGGCTGGCTTCCCGCGGCCTCGGTCACTGCGTCCTCCCCGGCGATCCTTGAGATCCGTTTCCGACAGCCATCTTAATATGAGCGAGACTTGCGTTAAAATGAAAAAATGAGTCAACTACGATCGACTACACCGATCAAAAATGGACTTGGCTTGCGGGAGTTGCGAGCAGTCCTCGCGGTAGCGGAGCTCGGATCATTCCGGCGGGCGGCCGCCGAGCTCGGGTACACGCAATCGGCGCTGTCGCACCAGGTATCGGCGCTCGAGGCGGCGCTCGGGTGGCCGCTGTTCCACCGTCCGGGTGGCCGCGCCCCGGTACGGCTGACGCCCGCGGGCGAGGCGGTCTGCCGCCGGGCGCGGCGGGTGCTGAGCGAGGTGGAGGCCGTGGCTGCCGATGCCGAGGAGGCAGAACGCGGTGAGAGCGTCCGGCTGCGGGTCGGCGTCTCCCAGACCGTGGCAGCCGAGATCATGCCGTCCGCCCTGCAGGCTTTCCGCGGCGAGTATCCCGGCGTCGAGGTAGTGCTCAGCGAGACCGACGAGACCGCCGAGGCCGACAACCCGGCGGGCTGGCGGGATGCTCTCCGCAGGGGGGACCTTGACCTCGCCTTCTCTCACAATCCCGAGCCTGACGAGTTTGTCGAAGCCGTCCCGGTGACGGAAGACCCATGGGTGATCCTCACCCGGCGCGACAGTGCGATCGCGGACCTGCAGCGCCCCGGCTTCGACGTCCTCGACGGACTGGACGTGGTCGCGTGGACCCACCGGTGGAGGGGGCAGCACGAACTCGAAGAAGCCTGGGAGCGGCGGGGCATCGCTCCGAAGATCGTCTACCGCACCGATGACAACCTGGCGCTCCAGCGACTGGTCGCGGCTGGGCTGGGCCACGCCTGCATCGGGCGCCTCGCGGCCCGCAGAGCGGTCGATCCGGCGCTTACCTGGCTGTCGCCACGCGAGCCGCTGAGCCCGCGAGAAATCGTCCTGTGCTACCCCCGGCGCCGCCAGATGACCGCCACCGCCCGCGCGCTCATCATGGCCATCCGCGCCCAGTCCACCGCCTGACAGGACGTTGCGAAATCGACCCCCCGCGGTGCACTCGCTCCACCCTCGGATCCGCCGGTCCGCGGTGATCCCCCGAACCCCCAGGTCAAGCAGGGCATGATGCAGCGCGCACAGCGCCAGTGCGTTGGCCACCTCGTCTGGCCCGTTCTGGCTGTGCCAGCGAACATAGGCCGCCTCGATTCCGACCGGAGTCCAGCCCAGCGCGCTATGGCACGATCGTGTTCTTGACGGTGTTCCATAAAACCCGCCAGCATGATCAGCGACAGATCGACCGGGCAGTCCGAGCGCAGCAGGTCTGCGAGCGTGACCACCGGGGACCTGCGGCGGAGACTTACGAGAGGCAGGCGTGATGACCGGCTCCCACACCCGCTGGGCGCGGCCCGAGGCCCAGTCTGAGGATCCTGAGCGGATCGCGATCCGCGAGGCATTGGCGTTCGGGAAGGCGGTCTATGACCGGCGGGTCGCCCTTGGCCTCAGCGTCGCCGAGCTTGGCCTGCGCGCGGGTATGACCACCGACGAGATCGAGTGCATCGAAGAAGGCGGC
>DATFVJ010000062.1:0-10169 GCA_035260365.1 Streptosporangiaceae bacterium | reverse complement strand
CCCGGTCCTCGGGTCGCAGCGCGCCAACCGCCTGTACGAGCAGTGCCGCCGGATCCTTCACGTCCTCGCTCACTCGGACTCCCAATCCAGCACGTCAGCTCAGCAAGTCAGTCCAGCAAGTCGTCCGTGAGGTCGGGCCGCGCCGCGTTGGACCGTCTCCGATATCGGACGATATCGGAGACGATATCACAGGAGGGTGTTCCGGAGGCGCGGGCACTGCTGCGCGGGCTCGGCACGCCGTGTTTCAGAGAGCCACGCCGAGTATCGCGTCCACCGTGTTCCGTACCATCCCTGGCGCATCAGGGACCCAGAACCGCCGCGGCGTGCCCTCAAGCACGATGTCTGCCCACTCGTCGACGTAGGCGACCGCGCCCGGTGCGTCGAGATCGTCGGCGATCCGGTCGCGTACCTGGGCGAGCACCGGCTCGGCGGGCGGGCCGGCCGGCGCCGCGACCGCGCGGCGCCAGCGGTCGAGCCGGGCGGTCGCCGCCGCCAGACCTGATTGCGTCCAATCCCAGCCGGACCGGTAGTGATGAGCAAGCAAGGCCAGCCGCACGGCCATCAGATCGGTACCCTCGGCGCGCAGGGCAGAGACGAACACCAGGTTCCCGAGCGACTTGGACATTTTCTCGCCATTCAGCCGCACCATTCCCGAGTGCGCATACACACGGGCGAACGCCGCCGGATCCGCGAACGCCACCCGGGTGTGCGACGCGCTCAGTTCATGATGCGGAAAGACCAGGTCATTGCCGCCCGCCTGGACGTCGAAACGCGGGCCGAGAAACCTCGACGCGATCGCGGCGCACTCGATATGCCAGCCGGGCCGGCCCGCGCCGAACGCGGACGGCCAGGACGGCTCGCCCGGCCGCTCCCCCACCCATACCAGGCAGTCGAGTGGATCCTTCTTACCCGGGCGCCATGGGTCGCCACCGCGCTCCGCGAACAGCCGCTGCATCTCCTCGGGCGCGAGGCCCGACAGCGACCCGAACGCAGGATCAGACGATCGCGCGAAGTACACATCCGCGTCCAGTTCGTACAGGGTCCCCCGCTCCCCCAGCCGCCTGGTCATTGCCTCGATCAGCGGGAGCGCCTCGACCGCGCCGATCAGGTGCGCGGGCGGCAGCACCCGCAGCGCCTCCATGTCCAGCCGGAACCGCGTGATCTCCGAGTCGGCGAGCACCCGCCAGTCCACGCCGTCACGCGCCGCACGCTCGAGCAGCGGGTCGTCCACATCGGTCACGTTCTGCACGTACAGCACCTCGTGGCCGGCGTCGAGCAAGGCCCGCACGAGCAGATCCCACGCGGTGTACGTCGCGGCATGCCCGATATGCGTCGCGTCGTACGGAGTGATCCCGCACGCGTATATCCGCGCGGTATGTCCCTGGGCCGCGGCGGCCGGCACACCGGTCGCGGTATCGGCCAGCCGTGGCTCCGGGCCGCGTCCGGGCAGGTCGGGGAGGCTGACGCCACGCCACGATTCCATGCGAGCCAGGCTATCCAGCCGCGCAGCCGTTAAGTAAATTCGATCGTCGGCGCGTACGCGGGCGCGCGGCGGGCCCTGGTGGCCTGCTCGAACGCGGCGGCCAGCGCCAGCAGCCGCGGCTCGCGCCACGCGGCCGACATGAACGTGAGCCCGACCGGCAGGCCGTGCACCATCCCGGCGGGCACGCTCACGGCCGGATACCCGGCCACGGCCGCGGGCGTGGACGTGTGGAACACGTCGCGGTCGCCGAGCACGTGGTCGGTCGGCCATGCCGCGTTCGCGGTGAGTGTCACCACGGCGTCGAGGCGCTGCGCGCCGAGCGGCGTGTCCAGGGCGCGGCGGGCGAGCCCGGTGGCCTGCGCACGCACGGCCACGTACGCCTCGCGGGTCAGGTCGCCGCTGGTCGCCTCCGCCCGCTCGAACACGTCCTGGCCGAAGAAGGGCATCATCCGCTCGGTGTTGCGCACGTTGTACTCGATCACCTCGGCCAGGCTGCGCGGCAGGCCGGCGCCCAACGTGACCAGGTAGCGGTTCAGGTCGTGCTTGAACTCATGGCACAGCGCGGTGAACTCCGGCTCGGTGAGGCCGGCGGCGCCAGGCAGGTCGACGGGGTCGACGATCTGCGCGCCCGCGTCACGCAGCGCCGCGACCGCCTCGTCGAGGATCGCCGTGGTCGACGGACCCGCGGCCGCGCAGCCGTCGCGCCATACTCCCAAACGGCTGCCGCGCAGTGCGCCGGCGTCGAGCGCGCCGCGGCCGATGAGGGGCGCCGCCCGCGTGGCCGGATCGGCCGGGTCGGGCGCCGCGAGCACGTCGAGCAGCGCGGCGGCGTCGGCGACGGAGCGGGCCATCGGGCCGGCCGTGTCCTGCAGGTGCGATACCGGCACGATCCCCGACCGGCTGATCAGGCCGATTGTGGGCTTGATGCCCGCGATGCCGCAGGCGCTCGCCGGGCAGACGACGCTGCCGTCGGTTTCCGTGCCGACCGCGAGCGGCGCCAGGTGCGCGGCGACGGCTGCCGCGGAACCCGAACTCGACCCGGACGGGTTGCGGTCGAGCACGTGCGGGTTGCGGACCTGGCCACCCACCGAACTCCAGCCACTCGTCGACCGCTCGGAACGGAAGTTCGCCCACTCGGACAGGTTCGCCTTCCCGATGATCACCGCGCCTGCCTCGCGGAGCCTGGTCACGCAGGACGCGTCAGGTGGCGCGGCGCCGCTCAGGGCGAGCGACCCCGCGGTCGTCGGCAGGCCGGACACGGCGATGTTGTCCTTGACCAGAACGGGGATTCCCTCGAGCGGGCGCGGCGGCCGCCCGTCGCGGCGCGCGGCGTCGCTCGCCTCGGCCGCCGCCATCGCCTGCGGATGCACCGCGACCACGGCCCGCAGCACAGGATTGAGCCTGCCGATCCGGTCGAGGTAGCAACCGGTGAGTTCGGCCGCGGTGCAGGCGCACGACGCCATGGCGCGGCGCAGCCCGGCGATCGTCACGGTGTCCAGGTCGAGTCCCGCCGGGCCCGACGGGGCCCGGCCCGCGGGTGTGGCCGCCGCGCTCACGTGCCTCCCGAGGGTGCGCAGCCAGCGGCCGCCTGGCCGCCGCGCGGCGGAGTATGGGTTCTCGAGCAGGCTCTAAGCTACCTGGCTATGGAAGCGCGGATGGGATCTTTGGTCATCGTGCCCGCGGTTCAGCGCCCGGATCTGCTCGCGCCGCCGGTCGCTGCCGCCCTGGCCGCCTGGAAGAACGTGGTCCCCGTCACCGAGATAGGCGTCGCGGAGATCGATCCTGACCTCGCGGACACCGCGGCCTTCTGCGAGCGCTACGGGGTCGCGCTGAGCGAGTCCGCCAATTGCGTGGTCGTCGCCGGCCGCCGTGGCGGCGACACGAGACTGGCGGCGTGTATGGTGCTCGCCACCACGAGGGCGGACGTCAACGGCCTGGTCAGGCGCCAGCTTGACGCCCGCAAGGCGTCCTTCGCCCCGATGGACGAGGCGGTGGCGCAGACCGGTATGGAGTATGGCGGCATCACCCCGCTCGGCCTGCCAGAAGGCTGGCCGATCCTCGTCGACGCCGAGGTGGCGGCCGCGCCGCGGGTCGTGGTCGGCAGCGGGGTGCGCCGCTCCAAGCTGGCGCTGCCGGGCGCGGCGCTCGCGGGGCTGCCCGACGCGGTGGTGCTCACCGGTCTTGGCCGGTGAGCGCGGCGGCGGCCGGAGCGCCGACGCCCGCTCACGGCAGCCAGGAGACATGGCCGTGCAGCACGGCGTAGCCGACGAACGCGACGGAGTCGATGAGGGTATGCGCGATGATCATTGGCGTCACCCGGCCCCAGCGACGGTACAGGACACCGAAGATCACGCCCATCGCCGCGTTGCCCGCGAACCCGCCGAACCCCTGGTACAGGTGATAGGAGCCACGCACGAGCGCGCTGGCCAGGATGGCACGCCGCGCGGGCCAGCCAAGCTGGCCGAGCCGGTGCATGAGATAGCCGAGAACGACCGATTCCTCCACCAGGCCGTTCTGCGCGGCGGCGGCGATGAGCACCGGGATCCGCCACCACACCGCGGGCAGTTGCTCCGGCACGACGTTCAGGTTGGCCCCGAGGTGGAACACGGCCAGGTACAGCGCCAGCCCGCTGCCGCCGATGACGGCGGCGAGCACCATACCGCGCACGACGTCGGTGCCGGGGCTGCGCAGGTCGAGCCCGATCGCCGAGGCCGACTCCCCCGACCTGGCCAGTAGGTAGATGACGAGCACCACCGGCGCAAGCGACAAAGCGATGTTCGTCACCTGCAGCACGAGATCGAGCCACGGGCGGCCGGGCGCGAGGGATCCGTTCAGCACGGCGTGCTGGTGGCGGAGCGCCACGGGCCCGGTCAGCGAGCCGATCAACTCGATGAGGGCCGTGAGGCCGCTCGCGCCGAGGGAGAGCGCGAATACTACGAAGATCTCCCAGCCGACAAGCCGCCGGCTCATCGTCGCCGTGCCCACGTCGACGGTGGCCGTCGCGCGCCCGTCGCTGTTGCTCGCCCCCACGCCAGGACTCTAGCCGGGCCAGCAGGACTCGGCGCCGCCGAGGCCGCTGTGATTCCGGTGGCGACGCGCCTGTCCAGATCGTTGAGAACGTTGCCCGGGGCTGCTTGGGTGAGCTTCGGTCACCATTGGCGACGCTGCGGTTACGCAGTGTTTCCCTGGATCGAAGGGCGGCTTTCATGGTCCATCACCGCCGAAGCACCCTCGCGTGCGGGATCGTGGCCCTGAGCGGCGCGCTCGCCGCCGTGGCCGCCGGAGCCAGCGCGGGTTCCGCGGCTGCGCGCAGACCGGTGGACGATCCAGCCTCGCTGGTCAACCCGTTCATCGGCACCTCCGGCTCCATCGACATGTTCCCCGGCCCTGACCTGCCCTTCGGGATGATGCAGTGGAGCCCGGACACGGCGCCGGGCCGCCCGGACGGCGGCGGGTACGAGTACAACGACCACAGCCTGCGGGGCTTCAGCCTGACCCACATGAGCGGGCCCGGCTGCGCGGCCTACGGCGACGTGCCGGTCCTTCCCACGGTGGGTGATGTCGGCACCACCCCAGGATCGGCAACCGCGGCGTTCTCGCACGCTGGCGAGTCCGCGCAGGCTGGCTACTACTCCGCCACGCTGGCCAACGGCGTCACCGTGCGGCTCACCGACACGACCCGTGCGGGCATAGGAACTTTCAACTTCCCCGCCACCACGCAGGCGAACCTCCTGCTCAAGCTCACCGGCAGCGAGAGCCCGGTCGACGGCACCAGCGCCCAGATCATCGGAAACAACGAGGTGAGCGGAGCGGTGACGGCCGGGCACTTCTGCGGCGCCCCGAGCCGCTGGGAGCGCGACTACACCCTGCACTTCGACATCCGCTTCGATCAGCCGTTCACCGCGAACGGCACCTGGGGCGGCAGCGCGACCTCGGCCGTCATGCCCGGATCGCGCCGCCTGATCCAGCGCGCGGCGCGCCGCGCGCCAACGTCCCCACCAGCGCCGGCCTCACGGCAGGCGAGCACGCCCGCGCACGCACAGACGGCCACCTCAGCGCCGGCGTCCACCAGGGTCTTCGCGGGCTCGAGGCCACGTTTCGCCGTGCCGCAGGCCGCGTCGCCCACGACGCACGGCGTCACGCCGCAGACCTCGCCGGGGGTGACGAACCCCGGCGGCGTCTACCTGACGTTCGACACCACGACGAGCCAGACGGTCACGGCCAAGGTCGGGATCTCCTTCACCAGTGACACGGCGGCCGGCGCGAACCTGGACGCGGAGATTCCCGGCTGGAACTTCGACGCGGTCAGGCAGGCCAGCCACACGGCGTGGAACCAGATGCTCGGCCGGATTCAGATCTCGGGCGGTTCGCAGGAACAGCAGGTGCAGTTCTACACCGCGCTCTACCACGCGCTGCTGCACCCGAACGTCATCAGCGATGACCGGGGCCAGTACACCGGGTTCGACGGGCAGTCGCTGACGGCGAGCCCCGGCCACGCCGAATACGCCAACTACTCCGGCTGGGACATCTACCGCAGCCAGGTCCAGCTCGCCGCCATGGTCGCGCCCCAGCAGACCAGCGATTCGATCAGGTCGATGCTTGACGACTACCACCAGACCGGCGCGCTGCCCAAGTGGAACCTTGGCGGCGGCGAGTCGTACGTCATGGTCGGCGATCCGGCCGACCCGGTCATCGCGGACGCGTACGCGTTCGGGGCCAGGGACTTCGACACCTCGGCGGCGCTCAGGGCGATGGCCGCGGAAGCCGCACAGCCGAACTCCGTCCGCCCGGGTCTCGCCGAACTTCAGCGGTACGGCTATCTGCCCTACGACCACACCTACGGCTGCTGCAACTTCTACGGCCCCGTCTCGACCCAGCTCGAGTACGACACCGCCGACTACGCCATCGCGGCGCTGGCCAGGGCAACCGGCGACGGCGCGGACTACACGAAGTTCGCCACCAGGGCACAGAACTGGCAGAACATCTTCGACACCACCACCGGCTACATGCGGGCGAGGCTCACCAACGGCGGCTGGCTCGGCGGCTTTCACCCCGGCACGCGGGCCGGCTTCGTGGAGGGCACGTCCGCGCAGTACACGCCGATGGTGCCGTTCAACCTGCAGGCGCTGATCAACGCCAGGGGCGGCAGGCAGGCCTGGGTGAGTTACCTCAACGGCCTGCTGGCCAACATCACCAGCCCGAGCGCGGACACCGCCAACCTCAGCAACGAGCCGAGCCTGGAGATCCCGTGGGAGTACGACTACGCGGGCGCGCCGTACCTGACGCAGCAAACCGTCCGCAAGGCGCAGCAGAACCTCTACGCCGACGCGCCCGTCGGCCAGTTCGGCAACGACGACCTCGGCCAGATGAGCTCCTGGTACGTCTGGTCCGAACTCGGCTTCTACCCGCAGACCCCAGGCACCCAGACCCTCGCGCTCGGCAGCCCCGTGTTTCCGCAGGCCATTGTGCACCTGGCCGACGGCCGCGCCATCACGATCAACGCCCCGGGCGCCCAGCCGGCCGCACCGTACGTGCACGGGCTCACGGTCAACGGGGCGGCGTGGCACCAGGCGTACGTCGACTTCGGCGCGCTGGCCACCGGCGCGACGCTCGATTTCGCCTTGTCGGCCACGCCGGACACCTCGTGGGCGAGCGGCCCGGACGCGGTGCCGCCGTCCGATCCGACCGGCGAACGGCCGGCTATTACCACCGCGTCGCCCGAGGGCGGGCTGATCCTGACACCCGGGGCACCGGGCACCGCGTCGTTCGGCGTCACCAACGTGACTGGCCACCCGCTCGACGTGAGCTGGACGGCAAGCGCGCCGAGCGGTGTGACGGCCGTCCCGGCCGGTGGGTCGCTCACCGTGCCCGCGGGCTCGTCGGCCACCGCGACCGTGACGGTCGCAGCCGGCCCGAGCGACGGCAGCTACCCCGTGGCCTTCACGGCGAAGACCGCGGCCGGCGCCGTCCTGCCGGGCGCCACCGTCACCACCGACGTCGCCAAACCCGGTGAGCTGTGGCCCTACGACGACAACACCGGCATATCCGCCGACGGCCACCCGGTGAAGTCCGGGTTCGACAGCTCCGGCTACCTGTACTCGGCGAACGCGCTGGCCGCCGCGGGCCTGACGCCGGGTGCCGCGGTCACCTCGGGCGGCGTCACGTACACCTGGCCGGACGGACCGGCCGGCCAGCCGGACAACATCGTGTCGGCCGGGCAGACGATCCCGGTCGCGTTCCCCGCGGGGACGACCACGATCGGCGTCCGGTGAGACACGCGGGCGAGGATCATTCCGCGGCTGGCCCGAACTCCTCGTCGAGGTCGGCGACAAGGTCAGGCCGGTCGATGCTCAGCCACGCTTCCCGCGCCGCCGCCACGTGGGTCCGGCGTTCGGACCCCGATGCCAGCCGGGCGAGCCGCCGATGCGCCATCCCCGTCGAATACGGCTCGGCGATCTGCCGGAACAGCGCCAGCGCCTTCTCGAATCGCGCCCCGGCGCCCTCATGATCCGAACGCCCCAATACGATGTCACCCAGGCCCTGGATACAGTTCGCCGCACCCAGCACACTCCCGACCCGCCGGTACAGCGCCAGCGCCTCCTCGAACCGCACCCGGGCACCCTCATGATCGGACCGGTCGAGGGCGAGCGCGCCCGCGGCGAACAGGATCTTCGCCTGCTGCAGGGGAGTTGCACTGTCGTGGACGCGCCGCAGGATGTGGTCCCACAGGCCGGGCAGGTCGGCGCCGGTGAACCGCATGTACTCGCCCAGGCCCCACGCCGCGTCCGCGACCTCCGCCCAGCGGCCCTGCTCGACGGCCACGCCGATGAGGCGCGTCAGGTTCCCGGTCTCGGCGGCCACGATCTCGGCGGCTTCGGCTCCGCCGGCCGTGCCGACCGCATCGCCCTCCTTCGCCAGCAGGGCGCAGTAGTGACCGACGGCCCGGCCCAGGTCCTCTGCCGCGGGCGGGTGGCCGGCCGCGACGTACTCGCGGATCGGGGCGAGGACACGGAGGCGGCCGGTCTCGTCGCCGAAGGCGAGCCCGAGCTGGCGCAGGTTCGCCGCCGCCCGCGCGCCACCTGGTTGGAACACCGCGTCGAGGTCCAGCCGGGCGATCCCGTCCGGCAGCTGGCCGAGCAGCGAGAGCAGCCGCCGGCCGCCGGCGTGCAGCAACGGGCTGGTGAGGGACAGTTCCACCGACACCGCGACGCTGAGCTGCCTGGCGTCCCCGGCGCCGCGCCGCAGCAGGGCGACGCGTTCTTCCTGCCAGCGCCGGGCCAGGCCAGCCAGGTCGGGCTCACACGGTGTGCGGAGGCGGAACCGCCGTCGTGACCGCCGCTGTCCGTCCAGCCCTTGTCGGCTTCTCCGTTGGCAGGTCGGCGCGGCCAGCCGAGCCCGGATCCGGTACCAGCCCGGGCCGAAGCTCGCGCAGGAACGGCGCAAGGTCCTCGTGCCGAGCGCCATAGCTGATCACGGCCACCCGCTGCTCCGGCCGGTGCTGCGCCCGAACCCCGGCGACCTCACCGTCGGTGCAGAGCCGGAAGTGCCGGTAACCGCTGCCGGAGAAGGTGCCCGCCACCCAGTCGAGCAGCGCGCCGAAGTTCGGGTCCGCCAGACCCGCACCGAACCCGGCGAACAGCACCGACCGCAGGCTCATCACCGCGCGTTGCAGACCCTGCGCGGCCGCGTCTCCGAGCGCGGCCTCGTAGGAGCGGATGCCGAGCACCACCGACTCCGGCTCGTCGAAGTAACCGTGCAGGTGCAGCACCCCGCGCCGGTCCCCCCGCAGCACCTCCTGTATGCGCGCGCCATCCCGCCAGGTCACCGGGGGCAAGCTGGTCACCTGCTCGACCAGGCTGTCGTAGTTGGTGGTCGCCAGCGGTACGCCCAGCCCAGCTAACGCGTCAATCAGTGACGGGTCGGCTACCCGAAGCCGGCCGACGCTGTCGGCCAGCCACCGGCGGTACTCACCGCTCTTGCGGCCCCCCAGCCTGCGGGTCATGTCCTCGGCCGCCAGGAGCATCCAGTCCAGGTCGCCCGAGTCGACCTGACCGCGCACCGTCTCGCGCCAGCCCGGCGGCAATCCGGCGGCGACCCGCGCGGCCCGCTCGCACCCGTCTCGCAGCAGGCCCGTCCACGACGCGGTCTCCGCGCCGCCGGAAGCGCCGGCCGACACGCCCGCCCCGGCGATCACCAGGACATGGCCTTTCGCCAATTGCCCGCGCAGATCGTCGACCAGGACATCCCCCACCGTTGCTCCCCCTCACCCCAGTGAGGCAACCAGATGTGCACAAACGGTAACACCCAGGGAGGAGACGCCCGGCGGGATGACTCAGCCGATCGGTGGATGCGGGCCGCCGTCCGGCCGACCTCGCGGGTCCGCCGCCACACGGGCGAGTATGGCTGCAGCCACCATTCATATCACGCGGCATCCCGCATCTGGTCTTCATGGCGTTCCCGCAGCGGGTAAGTGATCGTACCCAGCTACGTGCATCAAGGGCCTGCTCGTCAGGTTCCGTGATCCCCGGATGCCGGGTCCGGCAGCGGGCGCAGCCCATGTGGGAGCACCTCCTGGAACCGCTACGCTGACGGGAGTGTCCTCCAGGAAGCGGAACTCTCGCAAGCCCAAGACTCACCGCCAGGGCCTCAGCGGCAACCCGCACCGTCGCGCCCAGCAGCTGCAGGA
>DATFVJ010000061.1:0-4611 GCA_035260365.1 Streptosporangiaceae bacterium | reverse complement strand
GGGCCCGCCTGGCACAGCCAGGAGGCACATAATTGCACGCCGCGCACAGAAAGACACGCCGTAACCGGCCTGGTGGGCGCATAATGATACTGATGAAACCATCCCGCGCCGCGGCCCGGCGCTATCTGCCCGGAAGTCCCTTCAATACCCCGCCCGCCCCCCGCCAGGTCAAGCAGTTTGCCGTGCATGACCAGGTGACCCACGACCAGTACGGCCTCGGTCGCGTCATCAGCGTGGAGGACGAGATCGCCGTGCTCGTCGATTTCGGCACCAGAAGGGAACGTATCAGCGCGCCCTACGCCAAGCTGACCAGACTGTGAAACGTGCGTCGCCGCCCGCCGGGCGGGCGGCGAGGCCGTGCCAGGTTGGCTGCGCTGTCCCGGGGGACGATCCCCAGGGATCCCTGCCTGCGCCCGAGTGAAAGCGTGCTGACCTGGCATCGGGAGGGAAGCCGGCGCTTGCCGACGGTGTCTGCCCGGGGGCGGCCCCCGGAACCCTGAGATGAGTCTGCCCGGGGGACGAGCCCGGAACCCCGATGGGCCAGGCCGGTCGCAGGGCCCGCAGTGGTGGCACGCTGAGAAGTGGTCGCTGATCAGTACGAGGGCCCGCTTGACGGCATCCCGGGTGACCGGGTGACCGGCGCTGCCTGACCTGGCCGACGACGTCGCGGCCGGACCGCGTGTCTGTCACGCGGCGCGGCGGAATGATTTGGCGACGCGCCGGCGTTCTGATATATAGTCGCGGTAAGCGATGTTTCCCGCGGCAGCGGGTCGGTGCCTCTCTGAAAGGGCTCCTTACGGCTCCGCCGACCTCCGGACAAGTCCGGGTTTGAGGCGTAGAGCATCTCCAAAAACCGGGCATCTCCCGACTGCAGGGCCTATCCCAGCAGTATGCGTTTTCCCACCGCGCCGCTCAGGCGCGTGTTTCCATAGCGCCGCCATGGCGCGTGTTTGGCGTACCCGGATACACGCCACCAGAAAGGAAATCCCCCATATGACAACAATCACGCAACAGCGGCCGGCCCAGCAGAGGCCGGCGCAGCAGGGCCCGGCACAGCCGCGGCCGGCCCAACAGCGGCAAGCCCGGCAGCGCTCGGCTCAGCAGGGCCAGGCGAAGCCGCGCGCCGCGCAGGTCGCCGACGGCCCGCCGGTTGCGGTGTCCGGCATCCTCGACGTGGGCGACAGCCACGCATTCGTCCGCACCCGTGGCTACGTCGCCGGTCCCGCCGACGTCTACCTGACCCTCGCGCAGGTCCGCGAGTACGGACTGCGCAAAGGCGATCATGTCGCCGGGATCGCCACGCCGGGCGGCCAGGGCAGGGGGCGCGAGAAGTTCGGCGCGCTTGTCCGGCTCGATGCGGTCAACGGCCTGGAGCCATCGCAGGCGAAGGCGCGGCCCGATTTCGGTGAACTGACGCCCTTGTACCCGCAGGAGCGCCTCCGCCTCGAGTCTGCTTCCGGGTCACCGACGGCCCGGATCATCGACCTGGTGAGCCCGATCGGCAAGGGCCAGCGTGGCCTCATCGTGTCACCGCCCAAGGCCGGCAAGACGATGGTGCTCCAGGCGATAGCCGCGGCGGTCGCCGCCAACCATCCCGACGTGCACCTGATGGTGGTGCTCGTCGGCGAACGGCCAGAAGAGGTCACCGACCTGCGGCGCTCGGTGCGCGGCGAGGTTGTCTTCTCCACCTTCGACCAGGCCGCCGCCGACCACGTCATGGTCGCGGAACTGGCGATCGAACGGGCAAAACGCCTGGTCGAGCTGGGCCGCGACGTTGTCGTCCTGCTCGACTCCATCACCAGGCTCGGCCGCGCCTACAACCTCGGCGCCCCGTCGAGCAGCCGTATCCTGGCGGGCGGAGTCGCCACCACCGCCCTGCAGCCGCCGCGTAAGTTCCTCGGTGCCGCGCGCAACGTCGAGAACGGTGGTTCGCTGACGATCCTGTCCACCGCCCTGGTGGAGACGGGTTCCCGGATGGACGACGTCTTCTTCGAAGAGTTCAAGGGCACCGGAAACATGGAGCTTCGGCTTCGCCGCGACCTCGCGGAAAAGCGCATCTTCCCCGCCATCGACGTCGCGCCGTCGGGTACGCGCAGGGACGACCTGCTCATGTCGCCCGACGAGCACACCGCCGTCAGTAAATTGCGCCGGGTGCTTGCCGGGCTCGATGCACAGCAGGCCATCGAGCTGCTCTTGGACAAGTCGCGTGAGACCTCGTCGAATGCCGAGTTCCTTCGCCAGATTCAGGGCAGCGCCCAGCGGCGGGTTTCCGCATAACGCGCCGCGGCGCGGCGTCCGCCGCGCAGCAGGCCCCGCCCGGTCGTCCATCGCGCAGCAGGACCCTACGCGGTCTTCCATCGCCCATGAGACGCGCGCTTGACCCGGCCGGCCAGTTCCTCTTCTTCGAGCCAGCGGTCCAGTGACGGGCGCGCCGGGGCTGTGCCCTCCACCTCCAGCATCGCAAGCAGCCTGGTGGGGGTCGCGCCCATGACCCCGGTGCCCCCGAGGATTTCAAGCATCCGCTTGCGTCCTGGCTCCGCGGCGGCATCGCCGTTGCCAAGCTCCGCCACGATCTGGGCGAACTCGCGCTCGGTGTCGTCCCCACGCACGCGGATCTGCGGTGACGCCTGCGCCGCACCGTTGGCGCCTGCGCTCGCACCGCGCAGGTGCCCGGCCCGTTCCACCGACCAGCGGCGGCGGTAGTCCGCGCCGAGTGCTTCGGCGAGGACGTGGTCAGGCGGGGGACGAACCGGCGCCGAGTGTTCGGCGATGCTCGTGATGTGGCCGTGGTCGAGGCGGTAGAACTTCACCGGTACCGGCCGGCCGTCGCGTGACTGCACGATCCCCGACCCCGGATGCACGAGGCGTGCCAGGTCGGCCGCGATGCGCAGGTCGTCCGGGACGACCAGGCGGGCGTCCGCCTCCGTCGCGACGCCGAGCCCGATCCTGAGCGCGCACTGCGACTTCAGGTCACCACTGCCAATCATCGTGACGGCGCCCCGCTGCGTGACAAGCACGGGATCGATGGCCTCACTGCGGCCCAGCTGCGTGACCTGGGTCCCGAGCCCGGCGAGGGTGGCGTTCGTGGTGCCTTCGAGTGAACTGCGCGGCCCCCCGTTCATACCGAAGATCACCGCAACCTCCTCGACGATCAGGATCACGGCGGGCAGCTCGGGGGAGGGGATGATCTTCTCGCCCCCGGCACCCGAGTGCGCACGCGCATCGATACCGCGCAGCACGGCGCGCAGCATCCGCTCGGCCTCTTCCCTCGTCGTGGCCACCCAGTCGATGACCGGCCGGGCGGCGCGGCCCGCCAGCCAGGGACGCAGCCACGGCAGCGCGGTCCGGCCACCTTTCAGGTCGATCATGAAGATCACCGCGTCCGTGCACCGGGACAACTGCGCGATCAGCACACTGATCAAGTTCGACTTACCTGAGCCGCGGAGGCCTACGATCAGGGCGGCGACCTCGCGCAGGGTGACGGTGCAGACCGTGCCGTCCTCGTGCACGCCGACCGGCAGCGGCTGGTTGACGGTGAGCGGCCCGGCGTCGTCGGGCAGCGGGATCGTCTCGGCGAGCACGTCACGCTCGGCCACGTGCAGCAGCACCTCGTCCGCGCGCTGGCCACGTTCGACCCGCACGGCGCCGCGGCGCAGCCGCGCCGCGATCTCGATCCGCTCGGTCGCCTCCGCGAGCGTGCCGTACCTGACCTTCCCGCTCGACGGGAGGCCGAGCGTGATGGTACGGCCCGATCTCGTGGCCGTCTGGCCGCGGAACGAGATGCCGGGGTGGCCAAGGCCGTCAAGCAGGTCAGGCCACTTGCGCGCGTCCGCCTTCTTGCGTTCCTCCGCGGCGCGCTTGCGGGCCTCCTCGGCCAGGTAGCGCTGGTGGCGGCGGACCGCAGGGTAAAGCAGCCCCAGCGCGGGGGCGCACACGGCAATGGCCGTGATGGCGATCCACGTGCGAGGCGAGACGGCTGCCGCGTAGATCACCCATCCGCCCGCCGTGAGTGCGCACGCCAGCGTGTAACCGGCGGCCGCGCCGGGGCCGGTGCGGGCCAGGACATGGATAAGCGCCGCCGCGGCGGCGGCCGCGGCGAGGACGCCGGTCAGCCAGACCGGCGCGGCGGTCGCGTAGATGACCCATCCCACCGCGTAGACGGCCGCCGCGATCAGCGAGACGACCGCGACCGTTTCCAGCGGCCCCAGCCGGGGCGGCCCCGCCGCCGGCGGCCTCACTACCGGCGGCCCGGCCTGCGGCGGCTCCACCCCCGGCCGCCCGACCCGCGGCGGCACCCGCGGCGGCAGCGGCGATGGGCTACTGGGTGTTGACATCCCAGAGATCCTCACCTGGCCGCGGGTTCTCGATGCGCTCAAGCTCGCGATCGTGCACGCTCCGGTGCAGGCTCCACGCTTCCTCGGCGAACTCCGCGCTGCCCGCGGAGACGGCCGCGAGTTCCCGCAGATGCTCGTGCACGCTCGGGTGCACGGGCAGGTCGCTGCCGAACCGGTCAGCCAGTTGTGACAGGGCCTCGGCGGTCCGCTCGAACAGCCGCGGCAGGTCGTGCAGGAAGCGGTCGAGCTCCGCGGCTGACTCCGGGGTGAAGCCGCC
>DATFVJ010000060.1:0-16058 GCA_035260365.1 Streptosporangiaceae bacterium | reverse complement strand
AGTACCGCTGGCAGGCGCGGGCCAGGGAGGAGAAAGGCCGCACCACAAGGCTCGCGCTCGCCCGGCCGTAGGCCCGGACGTCGCCGACCGCGGTGCCGCCAGGGATCCAGGAACGGCTGGGCGGCAGCACCTCGGGCCGGTTCGGGAAACGGTACAGGCTGACCGTGTAGGCGCCGGGGTACATGAGCCGTTTCCAGTGGACCGCGAGCCCGACGCCGTGAGCTATCGGCCCCCAGGTATCCGAACGGCTGCGCGGTGACGGCGCGCACCGCGAAATCGGTCATCAGCTTGTTGTTGGCCACGCTCACGGGTCCGCCTGGCAGGTGTTTGGCGGTCGGATCGATCCAGATCAGCCGTCCGGGTGGCGCCCGGTCCGCGACGGGCTGGGTGAAGCACAGGCGGCGCTCCGGCGCGGGCGGCCGTATCTGCGCGCAGTCGGCGACCGCGTCGATCCCTCCGTGCCCGTGCCGAGGCCGATCGAGGTGCTCGCGCATTCGCCGCTGACCTGTGGCGGGGTGGCCGGCTACGCGGATTCCGCGTACTACACGGTGGGCAGCGGCGCGGGCGTCTTCGCCGCGGGCACGATGCGCTGGGTGTGTGCGATGACGCGTACCTGCGGGCACGGCGTCGGGGCCGGCGCGCAGCGGTTCGTGACCACCGCCACCACCAATCTGCTGCGCGCCTTCGCGGCGGGCCCGGCCGGGCTGGCCCATCCGGCCCGCGACAACCTGGCCCGGACGCGCGAGGCGCGCGGGTTCGCGGGCGCGGCCGGCGACTGGGGGTGCGGTGAGTTCCGCTCTCAGTGGTGCGTGCCGAGCTGGATCGCCTTCACCACCAGGAGCAGCACAGACAGGGCGAGGTAGGCGTACATGCCGAGCAACGCCAGTCTCATCGCTGGTGACCAGTTGACCGGCTTGAGCAGCGCGAGCGGAGGCATCCGCCAGCCGCTGCGCTGCTCACGCGGGATCCGGGGCGGCGGCGCCGCGCCGTGGCGGGCTCGCAGGAGTCGCAGCACCGCGCTGGCCACGAGGACACCCACCAGCAGGATGACGGAGAGCCAGACCGCGACCTTTCCGGCATTCAGATGCGGAAACGCAGTTGTCGCGACGAGCGTGCCCGACAGCATCAGCAGCGTGGCGATGATGAACGTGGCCAGGGCATTGAGCCAGCGGGGATTGACCCAGGGGCCAAGCACCTCCGGGTCGTTGCACAGCAGAAGCAGGAAGGTGCTCGCGCTCGGCAACAGCACCCCGGCCAGGGCCTGAACGCTCGTGGTGATCAGGCCGAGCGGTGCGCCCGGGATGAGCACGATGGCAGCGGCCGCCACGACCACCGCGGTGTAGCTGGCGTAGAACGGCTTGGCATCGCTGAATTTGCGGTGCAGTGAGTGCTTGATACCGAACATGTCGCCGAAGGCGTAGCTTGTCGCCAGGGTGACCGCTGCGGCGCCGATGATGCTCGCGTCGAGCAGCACGATCGCGAACAGGGCGCCGAGCACCTGGTTCTTGTCTCCGAGCGCGTTCGCGACCCCGAGGGCGTCGGTGAAGTGCCCAACCAGGGGGGTGCCACTCACGGCGTAGGTGGCGACGATAACGATCGCGCCCGCGCCCACGACCACGACGAACGAGCCAAGCACCGTGTCGGCGCGCTCATAGCCCATAAAGCGCGGCGTGATCCGTTTGTCGATCACGTTGGACTGCTGGAAGAACAACTGCCACGGAGCGACCGTCGTGCCAACGATCGCGATGATGAGCAGAATGCCGTTGGAGTTGATGCCACCCTGGATGCTGGGCACGAAGAGGTGGTAGAAGGTCGAGCCGTAGTCCGGATGCGACAAGACCGCGAGTGGGACAAGCACCAGGCTCGCCGCGATAAAGATCAACATGGCGCGTTCCCACCGCCGGAAGCTGCCGCTCGTGGTGATGGCGACCAGCACTATGGCCGCAATCGGCACCGCGACGTACTTGCTGACCCCGAAGTACTGCAAAGCGAGTGATACGCCGATGAACTCGGTGACGATCGTGAGGAAGTTGAGCAGGAACAGGTCGCCGACGCTGAACCAGCCCCAGAAACGGCCGAACCGTTCGTTGATGAGCCTGGCGTGCCCGACGCCGGTCACCGCGCCGAGTCGCACCACCATCTCCTGGTTGATGATCAGCACCGGCACCAGCAGCAACAGCACCCACAGCAGCGTGTAGCCGTAGTTCTGGCCCGCCTGCGCGTAGGTGGACACACCGCCGGCGTCGTTGTCGCCGACCATGACGATCAGCCCGGGGCCGACAATGGCGAGGAACGTCACGAGCCGGCGGCGCAGCCCGTGCCTGTGGTCCTCTTCGCCCACCCGGATCCGGCCGAGTGCGCCCTCGATATCGCCGAGGTGCGCCTCGTCGAGTATCGCGCTCGGTGGTGCCAGCAGCTTCTTCTGAGTACCTTCAGGGCGAGGATCTCTAGGGCGCTGGGCCACCGGGTCCTTGGGACCCTGGACCACCGGCTCGCGCGGCCCGGTCACGTCCCCTCCTCTGCCCTACCGGGTCCTGTCTCATCCCGCTCGTCCGTGTCGGCCTTGCCGCCGCGGTGCGCGTCGGGCGGCATGGCGGCCTCGCGGCGTCTCCAGTCGTCGGGCAGGGTGACCTCGAGCACGTCGTCCACGGTGATGACGCCGAGCATCCGGCCATCGTCGTCCACCACCGGGATGGTGATCAGGTTGTAGTCGGTCATCAGGACCGCGACGTCCATGACGTCGGTGTCGGGCCCGATCCGTACCGGATCGGTGTCGCTGACGTCGATCAGCCGCGCGGCCGGGTCGGACTGCAGCAACGTGACGAGCCGGGCCACGCCGAGCAGGATGCCGCCCTTGTTCACCGCGTGCACACTGGTCAGCGCCTCCGGCTGCACGTTGTCCGATGCGCTGACCGCATCGAGCGCCTCACGGACCGTCGCCTTGCGCGACATGGCGAGGAAGTCGACGCCCATCAGGCCGCCCGCGCTCGTCGGGTTGAAACCCATCAGCGTCAGCACCTTGGTGCGCTGCCCCGCCGGAAGCAGGTCGAGCACGGGCTGGCGGCGGCGCTGCGGCAGTTCGGCGATCGTGTCGGCCGCGTCGTCGGCCCGCATCCGGGACAGCACCCCGGCGATCTCCGCGTCCGTCCGCGCGCCGAGCAGCCGTGTGGCGAGCTCGTCATCCAGTTCCTCGAACACGTCCGCTTCGAGTTCCGGGTCCGCGTGGACGTGCCCGAGTATCTCCGTCCCCTCCTCCTTGGAGGCCTCTTCGAGCAGGTCGGCGATCTGCGCTGGCTTGAGCCTGCGGATCCGCGCGAACGGCCCGCGCAGCACGGCGCTGCCGGTGTGGCCGATGAGCGGCTCGAACTCCTTCCAGTCCCTGGCTTCGTGCTGCCTGCCGTCCCGGCCGAGCAGCCCGAGCAGCCGGCGCGGCCGCCAGCGTGAGTCCACCGCGGTAAGCACCCAGCTGCCGCCCACGCGGGCGAGCTGCAGGTCGCCCGCGCGCACCAGCCGGGCCCGGCCGACGTCGATGAGCCGGTGCCCGAGCACGTCCGCGCGCAGCAGCACCTCGCCCTCGCGGCGCTCGAACCTGCGCAGGTCGAGTTTCGCGCTCGTCAGCTTCAGCAGGTCGCCGTCGAAGGAGCTGAGCTGCTCGATCGGCACGTAAACCTCGCGGCCGCCGACCGCGGCCACCACGCCCGTGACCAGCGGGTAGTCGGCGCCGCGCAGCCGCACGATCACGTCGGACAGGCGCCCGAGCGACTCGCCGCTGCGGTCCGCGATCGGCCGGCCGAGCAGCGTGGACAGATAGATGCTCCGCGTGCCGGCGGTCTGCGGCGCCGGCGCGGCCGGCGGTGTCGTGGTCATTGCCCTGTGCCTCCTCGGATGGTGATCCGGAGGGCCAGGACCGGCCCGATCACCGTTTACCGTTCACACCAGTACCAGACAACCTGACCGGCGGACGCGGCGGCAAGGCGAGGTGGGCTGGTGCGGGCACCAGACCAGGCGAGTCCGCCCACTCCTCGAGCTGGGCGACAAAGGTCTGCGCGAAGACCGGCCAGTCCAGTGTCTCGAGCGCCGCCCGGTGCCCGCGGCGCCCCATGTCCGCGCGCAGCCCGCCGTCCTCGCGCAACCGGAGCACGGCGTCGGCCGCGAGCGCGGGCTCACGGAACGGCACGACGAAGCCGCATCCGTGGCGCTCGACGAGGTCGGTGGCCGGCCCGGTCGGGCTGGTGACCACCGGGACGCCGCGCGCCATGTACTCCACCACCTTGGTGGGCAGGCAGTGCCGGTAGTTCGGCTCGTCGTGCAGGAGGGACAACCCGGCGAGCGCGCCGTCGACCATCCGGAGCGCCTGGGCGTTGGGCACGAAGCCGTACCAGCGCACGAGCCCGGCCGCCTGTGCCTGCCCGAGCTGCGCGCGGACCGGCGCGTCCGCGTCGCCGATGAGCTCGACGGCGATGCCGTGCGGCCGCAGCAGCCTGGCCACCTCGACCATCTCCGCGGCGCCGCGGGCCCGGGACAGCTGGCCCAGATAGACGACCCGGTCCGCACCCGGCGGCTCGGGTGGCCGCAGTGGGACGTAGGTCGTGTTCGGCACGACCGGGTGCACGTCGCGGAACCGCTCCTGGTAGGCGTGTTCGGCGAGCAGCAGGTGGATGCGGCGTTCCGCGATCCGCTCGGCGGCCCGCACGGCGGCGGCGAGCGGCCGCCGCAAGGGCCGGGGCACCCAGCCCTTGACAGCGATCGCGGTGGCGGTGTCCTCGTGCACGTCCCAGACCGTGGGCGGCCTGCGCAGCGTCGGCACCACGAGCAGCAGCTCGGGGTCGTGGATGACGAGCAGGGTCGAGGAGTGCGCGGATCTGCCGGTGCAGAATGCGCGCGTCGGCCGGATTGTGAACGACGGTGCACACCAGGACGCGCATTCGGACTCCAGACTTTCACCAGCCCCAGATGCACAGACACTAAGAGACCGGCTCGTGGAAAACGCCGGGCGTCATAGGCTTTTCCGGCAGTGTTAACTCGCCGGTCTCACCAGGTTTGGCGATGTCGCGCCGCCGGGCGCTTTCTGCTCCCCCGCGGGTCCTGGCCGGCGGGCGCCGGCGCGGGCGCGAATGTGAGCGCCGCGGCCAAAAATGCGAACGGCGCAACGGGCAGGAGGTAGCGGTAGCTGAGGTCCGCGGTCGCGATCGGGAACAACAGCAGCGCCATCGCGACCGCCCAGGGGAAGGTCACGTCAGCGCCGCGGTCGTAGCCGATCACGCTGAGCCCCGAGCGGACCGCCTCGCGGGCGAGCGGCAGGCCGACATGACCGAGCCCGATCACGACCAGGTCGACCCGCACTCTTTTCTCCGTCCCGCCGAGCCTGCTCTCAGAGCGCCCAGGGACGCGTACGCCGACAGGTACCTGTCGGCGACGGCGGCCCATGTCCGGTCCCGCGCGGCCCAAGCCCTGGCCCTCGCCCCAATTTCGCGGCGCCTGTCTGGACTGTAGAAAAGGTCTTCCACACAATCGGCGAGCGTCGTCTGATCTTCCGGCACCGTTAATGTTCCTGTTATCCCGGGTTCAATGATTTCGCGCAGTGCCTTTACTTCACTTGCCACCACGCACAGACCGCTCGCCATCGCCTCCACCGGTTTGATGGGCGTGACCAGATGACAGACCCGGTCGCCGGTCCGGGGGATCACGAAGACATCGAGGACCGCATGGAAATGGCGCACATCCGCCATCGGCACCCGGCCGGTGAAGACCGCGAGGCCGGCCAGGCCGAGACCGGCGGCCAGGCGCTCGAGGGCCGGGCGCTCGGGACCGTCGCCGACGATCAGCGGTCGCGCGCGGTCGCGAACGTGAGGATGAAGTGCCTGCGGGTCCACAGCGAGCGCACGTACGCCGCAAAGCGCGGGCGCGCGGCGCTCGGCCGCAGCCCGGCCAGCCGGGCGAGATCCGCGAGCGGCTCGTCGGGCGGTGGCTTGACTGGGGAGTCGGTCAAGCCCGCCGCGGTCTTCAGCTCACCTGGCCCGGACAGCCGCGCGAGTTCTCTCACTCCCGAGAGCGTAGGAGCCAAGTTCGCGGCCGAGCGGGCCCCGCACGTCTAATACATCGCCTGTTCCGGAGGATTTCTGCCGCTGTTACCCGCGGTTCGCCCGTGCGTTCCCGTGCGCCGCCAGAGATCTACGGGACACGCCCAAGCTCGGCCGCGCGCTCCTCCGGCGCCGCCGGGCCGCTGGCCGCTGCGTCCGCGGGCTCGCGGCCGCGCAGCGGGACCTCCTTGATGAACCAGCCGATCACGAACACGATCCCCGCGAACGGCGCGGCCCACAAGAACACGTAGTGGATGGCGTGCGCGATGGCGAAGAGGACGTCGTTGCGCAGGGCCAGCGGCATGCGGAGGATGACCCGCGGGTCGAACTGGCCGCCGCTGGCGTTCAGGTGCAGGCCGGGCGCCCGGATGCGCAGCGCCGCCTGCAGGTGGCTGGCGAAGATCGCCCCGAACAGGGACACGCCGAACGATCCGCCGATCTGCTGGAAGAACGTCCGCGAACTGCTGGCCACGCCCATGTCGCGCGGGTCCACGCTGTTCTGCGCGATCGTGGTGGTGATCTGCATGAGGAAGCCCATGCCGACGCCGAGCACGACCATGTAGATGCCGGAGGTGACGCGGCTGGTGCCCACCGTGAGCAGGGACAGCAGGTACATGCCGGCCGCCATCGCCGCGCCGCCGATGATCGGGAACGCCTTGTACCGCCCGGTCCTCGTCATGTACTGGCCGGAGACCAGCGAGGTGACCATGGCGCCGCCCATCATCGGCAGCAGCAGCAGGCCGCTGTAGGTGGCGGACGCGCCCTGCACGGTCTGCTGGTACAGCGGCAGGAACGTGATCGCGCCGAACATCGCGAACCCGGTCAGGAAGATCATTACCGAGACGAGCGAGAAGTTGCTGTTGCGGAACAGGTGCAGCGGCAGGATCGGCTCGCTCGCCCGTGTCTCGGCCCAGATGAACGCGCCGGTGGCGAGCGCGCCCACGAAGCCCAGGCCGATGATCGGCGACGAGGACCACGCGTACTGTGTGCCACCCCAGCTCGCGAGCAGGACGAGGGCGGTGGCCGCCACGGCGAGCAGCCCGGCGCCGAGATAGTCGATCTTGTGACTGACACGGTTCCGCGGGGTGTGCAGGACGATCGCCAGATAGACAAGCGCCGCGCCGCCGACCGGCACGTTGATGTAGAAGATCCAGCGCCAGGAGAAGTTGTCCGTGATGGTCCCGCCGACCAGCGGTCCGGCGATCATGGCGACCATCATCACCGCCATCATGTACCCCACGTACTGGCCGCGTTCCCGTGGTGGCACCAGGTCGCCGATGGTCGCGAGCACCCCGACCATCAGGCCGCCCGCGCCGATCCCCTGGACCGCCCGGAAGGAGATCAGCTCGGCCATCGAGTGCGACTGGCCGGCCAGCACGGAGCCGATCAGGAAGATCACGATCGCGGCGATGAGGAACTTCTTGCGGCCGTACAGGTCGCCGAGCTTGCCGTAGAGCGGTGTCGTGATCGTCGACGCGAGCACGTACGCGGTGACGACCCAGGACAGGTGCGCCACGCCGCCAAGGTCGCCGACGATGTGCGGCAGCGCCGTGCCCACGATCAGCTGGTCCAGCATGGCGAGCGTCATCGCGAGCATCAGGGCGGGCAGGACGAGGAGGATCTCCCTGCGCGACGCCTGGGCACCGTTCACGGCCACGGCAAGCTCCTTGTTCAACCGTCCGACCGGTCATTTGTCGGCTTACTTGCCGTACGGTAAGGTATTGGCAAGATGGCCGTCAAGCCGAAATCCGGCCGGCGAGACAGCGGGGCACGCGAAGACAATGGCTGAGGACAGACACGGCACACGTGGCCGGATCCAGGCGGTCGCCCTGGAACTGTTCGCCGAGCACGGTTACGACGCGACCTCGCTCCGCGAGATCGCCGAGCGGCTCGGCGTGACCAAGGCCGCCCTCTACTACCACTTCAAGTCGAAGGAAGACATCGTCCGCAGTCTCTTCGACGACTACGCGCGTGAGGTCGACGAACTCATCGCGTGGGGCAGGCGGCAGCCCGCCACCGCCGCGACCAGGCGCGGCCTGCTCGACCGCTATCTCGACATCGTCGTGCGGCGCAGCGGCATCTTCCGCTTCCTGGAAAACAACCAGGCGGCGATGCGGAACCTCGAGTCCGAGGGCACGAAGGAGGTGTTCCGCGAGCGGATGCGCGCCCTCATCGACCTGACCAGGGAGCCGGACGCGCCGCTGCGCGAGCGGATGCGCGCGAGCCTGGCCTTCACCGCGGTGCACGTGGGCTGGCTGTTCGTCCAGGACGAGCCGGTCAGCAAGGACGAACTTCGCGCCGTCGTGTACGACATCGCCTGCGACCTCGCCACGGCGCCGCGCGACGCGCAGCTGTCCACATCCTGAGCCACGCCGGACGGTCCCACCGGACCGTCGCGCCGGACCGTCCCACCGGAACCGTCCCACCGGAACCGTCCCACCGGAACCGTCCCACCGGACGGTCACGCGGGTTTGGCGGCCGCGGGTGGCCTGCCGATCAGCTCGATCAGGCCGAGCACGACGAGCAGCAGGATCACGAGCACGATCACGTCGGTGGCGGTCGGGCGGCCCTGGAAGACGAAGAGCAGCGCGGCGAGTGCCACCGCCCCGATGCGCAGGCCGCGCCGGTGCGCGAACGTCCAGGCACCGACGGGGCCGGTGCGCACGCCATGGGTTTCGCCACCACGGCGGATCCAGCCGAGACCCGACGAGAACGCGCGCCGGGTCGCGGTGGCCGTCACGGACGGGCCGGTGAGGAACGCGGCGGCCGCCACCACGAGCCCGACCACGAGCAGGGTGCGCAGGGCAGGCTTGATGAACCGCACCAGGACGTCGAACGCCGCGGCCGCGGCGTCACCCGGCAGCACGTTGCTCGGCACGCTGTTGAGGTAGATGCTTCGGGCGATGGCCAGCCCGGCCGCGAGCACCAGCATCGACGCGGCGAACCCGAGCCCGGCGCCGATCAGCGCGCGCCGGTGGCCCCTGGCGATGTACACGCCGACGGCAATCAGCAGCAGCGACAGGATCGGCAGCACTATCTTCAGGTCGTTGATGAGCCGGTAGGCGGTCTGAGCCTTCACCAGATCCTTGGACGGGAACAGCGCGAACGTCGGGTTGATGCTGGGGAGCTTGTTCACGATCGTCAGCCCGCGCGCGGCAAGATCCTGCTTGGCGATGTCGATGAAGGGCGCCAGCCCCACCGTGACCTGTCCGTTGCTGACGGTTATGGCGCCGTTGCCGTTGGTGCGGCCGGACAGCGCCGCGACGATCTCCTGGTGCGCCGCCTGGTTCACCTGTACCCACGCGTTCGCCATCCGCGGGCCGCTGATGATCTTGGCGACCTGGCCGTGAATGTATCCGGCCACCGCGCTGTTCAGCGGGCCGGACAGGCCCTGCAGCAGCGTGGCGACCCGGTTCAGGCCCTTCTGCGTCAGCAGGGTCGTCGCCTGGCTGGTGAGGTTCGGCACGTTGATCTGGGCGACGATCGCATTTGTGATCTTGTCGGTCAGCGCGTGCTGGATGGGCGGCTGGCTGATCAGCGGCGTCACGTTGGCGATATACCGGTTGGTGTCGGAAACCTGGTTCGCCGTCCACACGCCGAGCACCGAGATGGGTGCGAGCAGGCAGCCGACGACGATCAGCAGCGTGGCGACCGGCGTGCGCCAGCTCATCCGGTGCCGGGGCGCCCGCTCCGGCCGCTCGCGCAGTTTCACGATCTCAGCCCGCAAGGCCTCGAGCTCGGCGCGCTCCGCCGGGGACAGCGCCTGAGTCTCGGCGACGCTGCCGCCGCCGTCGTGCTCGGACATGCGTCATCTCCTTGCCGCGTGAGCGAACGTCGTTCCTGGCCGGCCGGTCATGGCGGTGGCTCGTAACGGCGCTGTTCGCAAACCTGCGCGCCAGTACTCACGGCAGCCTCCCTCTCGGCGCTTTCACGGTCCACCGTTCGACTTGGTGTCACCTCCCCCCTGCCGGGTGAATCGCCGCCGCGCGGCGCCTCTACCTGGCTTCACCCGCGCCGCCGCGGCGAGCGCGGTGGTTTCGCTCTCACCCGGTGTGGGTGGTGCCAGGCAGGTTGGCCGCGACGGCGTAGCCGGGCGGCGGCTCGGCCGCCGAGCTCAGCGCCGCGGCCGTGACGACGAGCGCGGCGTGGCAGCCCGCCAGCGGGAAGTTGCCGGCCAGCCGGCCGGTGAGCGGGTCGTACTGCTCGGCGAGCAGGCCCACGTCGTTGCGCAGCTCGAGCAGCCTGCACATCAGCTCACGGGCCTGGGCCGGCCGGCCCATCCGGGCCAGGCATTCGGCCAGCCAGAACGAGCAGGGCAGGTACGCGCCCTCACCAGAGGGGACGCCGTCGACACCGCCGAACAGATCGGCCACGTGCCGCCGCAGCAGCCCGCCGTCGCTCAGCTCACCCACGATCGCGTCCACGGTGGCCGTGATCCGCTCGTCCGTGGCAGGCAGAAAACCGGTGAGCGGCAGCCGCAGCAGGCTCGCGTCCAGGTCGGGTGCGCTGTAGCGCTGCACGAAGGTGTGGCGGCCAGCGTCGTAGCCGCGCTCGAGCACCTCGCGGCGGCTGGCGTCGCGCAGCCGCCGCCAGCGCGCCGCCGGCCCGGGGTCGCCGAAGTGCTCGATCATCTTGACCGCGGCGTCCGCCGCCGCCCACACCATCGCCTTGGAGTCCACGAACTGGCGCGGCACGCCGCGCACCTGCCAGATGCCCGCGTCGGGTTCGCGCCACCTCGATTCGAGGAAGCCGAGCACCGCGTCAGGCTCCCACGGGTCAAGGACGGCGGGCATCCCGGCCATGCGCGCCGTCAGCCGCGCGCGGAGCACCTCACCGAAGACGGTGAGCTGGAACTGCCCGGCCGCCGCGTTGCCGATCCGGACGGGCCTGGCGCCCTCGTAACCGGTCAGCCAGTCGAGCTCGAGTTCGGGCAGCCGTTGCTCGCCCGCGACCCCGTAGAGCGCCTGCACCTGCGCGGGCGAGCCGGAGACCGCACGGATCATCCAGTTCAGGACGGCAGTGGCGTCGGCCGGCGCGCCGGCGCGGATGAGCGCGTCGAGGGCGGCGGCGCTGTCGCGGATCCAGCAGTACCGGTAGTCCCAGTTACGCGAGCCCGCGGCCTGCTGCGGCAGCGAGGTGGTGGGCGCGGAGATCACGCCCCCGGTCGGCGCGTAGGTGAGCGCCTTCAGTGTGATCAGCGAGCGGATGACGGCGGCGTACCAATCACCCTCGTACCGCAGGCCTGCCACCCATTCGCGCCACCATCCAGCCGTCCGCGCGGTCAGCGCGGACACGACGGGCGGGACCGGCGGGCCCGCGTGGGCCGGCCGCCAGATCAGTGCGAACGGCACCTGGTCGCCCTGGCTCACCGAGAACTCGGCGACCCCGACTCCCTGCCTGCGCCGCAGGTGAACGGGGCTGAACAGCCACAACGCCTCGGAGCCTGCCACGACGGCGGACGCGTCGCCGAGCCGGTGGATCTGCGGCTGCGCGGACCCGTACTCGAACCCGGCGGCCAGCGTCATCCGCAGCCTGACCGTGCCGCTGATGCCCTCCACCGTGCGCAGCACCATCGGGTCGCCGCCGGTGTCCGCGAGCCCGCGCGGCGGCATGCAGTCGACGAGCCGCGCCGAGCCTGACGGCGTGGTGAACTCGGTCTGCAGTACCAGCGTGTCCGGCAGGTACGCGCGCTCGGTTCTGGCGGTGCCGGCCTCCGGCGCTATCTGCCAGTACCCGTGACGGGTGTCCCCGACCAGCGCGGCGAAACACGCCTGCGAGTCGAACCTGGGCAGGCACAGCCAGTCAATGGAGCCGTTGCGGCAGACCAGGCCGGCCGAGTGCAGGTCACCGATGAGCGCGTACTCGTCGATCGGTCGGGGCATCCGCAAGCTCCTTGCGGTGGCTGGCGCAGTGTCTTACGAGTCTGTCCAGCCGCGCCACCCGGCGTCGTCATCCGGCAGAGGTGAACGGATGGTTAGCACGAGGCGACGTAACTTGGGTTAGGCGACCAGGCCCCGGTGCCTGGCCAGGGCGATCGCCTCACGCCGCGACCGCACGCCCAGCTTGCGGTACGCCGAACGCAGGTGCGTCTTGACCGTGTTGACGGAAAGGAACAGCGCGTCGCCGATCTCCTCGTTGGTCAGGTGGGACGGCAGGAAGCGCAGCACGGCAAGCTCGCTTTCGCTCAGCGGGTGGGCATCGCCGGCCGGCACGCTCGATCCGAGCGGCAGCTGCGCGTCGAGCCGCTGCAGGATCTTGGCGGCGAATCCGGCGCTGCGGCTCGTGGGCGGCACGAGGACGGTCAGCACGGAACGCACCGCGGGCCCTCCGTCGACGAATGCCCGGAACGCGCTTTCCGGCTCGGCCAGCAGCAGTGCCTGCTCGATCAGGGCCGCGGCGCGTTCCGGCGCCTTGAGGCGGCGGTGCGCGACAGCGGATACGAGCAGCGCCCCGATCCGCTCGTGCAGCTTCACCTCATCGGCCGGCGCCGTGACGCACGGTTCCACCACCCGCAGCGCCCCGCGCGGATCCGCGGACGCGAGCAGCAGCCAGCCGAGCACGAGGCGCTCAGGGACCCGGCCGGGGCCCGCCTCGTCGGCGGTCAGGCGCGCGGCGACCGTGCGCGCGAGTTCGTCGTCGCCGGACCGCAGCGCGATCTCGCCCTCGAAGACGCTGACCACATCGGCGACCCCGGGGCTGCGCTCGCCGAATTCGTGGTCGAGCTGCATGAGCGTGATCCGGGTGCGGGTGGTGTCGCCCTGGGCGAGCAGCGTGCGGGCCCGCAGCAGGCCGGCCGACCTCGCGATCGAGGGCTCGCCGGGTATCGGATCGCGTTCGGCGGAGTCGATCTGGTCGAGGAGCCGGTGGGCGGCCGTCAGCTCGTCGCGCATCACGGCGACGAGGGCGAGGGCCAGACGTGCGACGTCGCGGGTCCCGGCCGCGGTGGGCGGCTCCGCGTCGAGCACGTCGTCGGCTGCCGCGTGGGCCGCCGACAGATTGCCCTGCCACGCCTCGCCGACCGCCCACCACGCGCGGGCGCGCGCCCGCAGCAGCGTGAAGTCTCCCGCGCCCAGTTCGCGATCGGCCGCGCGCAGGGCCTGGCGGGCCTGCGGCAGCTGCAACCGGCGCAGCTTCGTGACCCCGAGCGCCCACCACAAGGCGCCGGCTCCGCGGTGTTCCGCCTGGGTACCTGCCACCTGCGTGGTCTGCTCCGCCTGCGACCAGGCCCGCGCGAGCAGTCCGGGGTCGGCGCCGGTGCGGCAGTTCGCCCGCAGCACATCGAGCGCCGCGAGCTTGGATTCCATGACCCGCCGGATCGGCGTCGCGGCCCGGTCGAGCGCGGCGTCCGCCGCCTTCAGGTGCGCCTGCGCTCCGTCCGGGTCATCTCGCCACAGCCGGACCGCGGCCCACGCCGCCGCCACCGCGACGTCGTCAACGGCCAGGTCGGGCGGGATCGGGGCGAGTATCGGCTCGAGTTCCCCCGGCCCGTAGGTGAGCAGGATGCCGATGTCGCTCGTGGCGAGGACCTGAGCCGCGTAGTCCCAGTCCTGCGCCTCGACGCAACTGCGCAGCGCGTCGACCGGCCTGCCGTGCTGGCTGTACCAGCGGGCCGCACGGCGCAGCAGGATGGGCATCTCGTGCGGCATCTCGCGCCGCAGTTCGGCGAGCAGCAGTTCCCGCAGCAACGGGTGGTAGCGGTACCAGGTCCGTTCGCTGTCGAGCACACCGACGAAGCTGTTTTCCCTGCTGAGACGGTCGAGGCGGCGGGCGCCGTCGGCGGCGCTTGTGAGCGCGTCGGCGAGCTTGCCGGTCAGGTTCTCCACGATGCTCGTGCGCAGCAGGAACACCCGCGTCTGCGGATCCTGGCCGGTGAGCACCTCGTCGCGCAGGTAGTCGTTGACGATCGGGTCGTCACCGGCGATGTCGGTGACGTTGCGGCCGCCGGAGCGCGCGCGTGCGCGCAGCGCCGCCAGCCGGATGCCGGCCATCCAGCCCTGGGTGTGCGCAAGCAGTTCCTCGCGGTCCCCGCGGCTGACGCGCAGGCCGAGCAGCGCGAAGTAGGACTCGGCCTCCTCCGGCGTGCAGGCGAGGTCGGCCGCGGTGACGTCGGCGAGTTCGCCGGACACCCGCAGCCTGGCCAGCTGCAGCGGCGGCGTCCGGCGGCCGGACAGGATCAGCCGCAGCATCGGTGGCGCGTACCTGACCAGCTGATCGAGCCAGCCGAGCACGTGTGGATCGGAAAGCTCGTGGACGTCGTCCAGGACGAGAATCAGCGGCTCGGTGAACCGCTCCGCCGCCTTGATCAGCGGAACCGGGAAGTCGGCGGCCGCGGCGGCCTCCATGCTGGCCGCCGTCTCCTGCAGCGCCGGCCCGGCCTGCCGCAGCGCCGCGAGCAGGTAGGAGCGGAACCGCTCGGGGTCGTTGTCGGCGCGATCGAGGCTGAGCCAGGCGATTGCGGTGCTGTCCCGGCGGCTTTGCGCCCAGGACGCGCACGATGTGGTCTTTCCCGAACCGGCGGGCGCGCAGACCAGCGCGACGCGGTGCTGCGTGATGAGGTCGAGCAGGCTGGCCAGCCGGGTGCGGCGGAGCACACGGAAGACGGGCCGCGGCACGACCAGCTTGGATTCGAGCAGACGGCCGTCCGGGGCCGCGCTGCTTGGCTGTGTTCCGTTGATCCGTTGCGGCGCCAGGCGTTTGGCTGGTGCGGTCGTCATAGATCCCCCCAAGCCCGGCTTCGCAACCCGCCCGGTGAGCCGGTTGGCTCACCCGCCGGGGGTTACTTCGCCGGTAATCTGACGGACTCGGATGTGGTGCTGTCCGGGCTGCCGCTGGCCCGAAGCGCCGGTGCGCGCGACCGGCCGTGCGCCGGGGATTCTCCCATCCGGACATTATTGGATCTTGGGCTCGCGCTGTAGCGCGTCACCCAGCAGGTATGAGGCATCGTTCCCGCGTGGTGCAGCGCGAAGCACACGCCGTGAGATGTGCGCTTTACCTCACGATCACCCGCCGCTGGCCAGGGCGTTAGGGCCAAAGGTCCCTGACCAGGCAATAAGTGGTGCGGTACCCCCAGTTACGTTGTGGTGCCCGCTCGTTGCGGTGAACGCGCCGGGTTCACCCGGGGGGCCAGGCTCCCGCCGCGTACGGGGCGGCGTTACTCCTCCTCCTCTGGCTTGCGCGGGTCGGGGACGAGCAGGTTGAGCAGCCACCCGACCACGCCGACGATGATCGCTCCCCAGAACGCGGCCCAGAAGCCGCTCACGTGGAATGGCACGTTCAGCTTTCCCGCGATCCAGCTGGTGAGCCACAGGAGCAGCCCGTTGACGACGAGCCCGATCAGCCCGAGCGTGAGGACATAGAAGAGGCAGCCAACCGCCTTGACGATCGGCTTGAGCACCGCGTTGACGACACCGAAGATCAGTGCGACGACGATCAGCGTGCCGGCCCGTGCGGCCAGGCTGCCAGCCGTCAACGAGATACCGGAGACCAGGGCCGTCGCGACCGCGAGCGCGGCGGCCGAGATCAGTACCCGGATGAGGATCCGCATAGCATCTGATCCTGGCACCTTTCGGCCCCAGAAGCTCGTCGCTTGGCCGCGGCGGCCACCCAGTCGCGGATCTTGTGCTGTTTCCGGCGGGCACGATCGACACCCATGATCCCGAACGGCTGCGCGGCGCGTGGCGCCCAGAGCCTGCGAGCCCGCACGGCGCGGGCGGCTCGCGCTGCGGCAGCCGTTAAGGCTGTATTGCCCCGGGGGGACGACCCCCCCGGGATCCCCCCGCACCAATGGATGCCGCATCCGCGGCCGCCGTTAGGATCGTGATCCCGAACGGCTGCGTGGGGGTGGCGCGGACCGCGGGACGGTAGGATCGCCGCCACCGAAGCTTGTAACATGGCAAATGTTATAGATCTATAACTGCCGAGGTGGCGCGCGTGCCCGAGCTCAGCCGTCGGCGGCAGATGCTGATACTCGGGATCTGC
>DATFVJ010000059.1:0-2095 GCA_035260365.1 Streptosporangiaceae bacterium | reverse complement strand
CGGTTGGGCGCGGGGGGCGCGCGCTTCCCCGTGAGCAACTGGGAGATGTAGGACTCGGTCACCTGCGCGGCATGGGCCAGATCGCGTTGCTCAAGCCCGAATTCGTCGAGCCGGCGCCGGATCACAAACGCAACATCCACTGGGACTCCTCCTCGTACGCGTCTCTGTGCAGTTACCTCTTGACCTAGCCAAGTTAACTGTTGCCTGAGACTGTCGCAAGCGACCGGGCCATACTTGACAAGGCTAGTACATCCTGATGTGCTGGAACGCCTTGGGGCCGGTCGCGCTGGAGCATCGGCCAGGGCGTCGCGCCCCAACCGGTTGTCCATGTCTCAGAGGGAATTGCTGCCATGGCGGGGCTCGCCACGGCACGGGTTCGAGGAACGGGCTGGACGAGCAGGACCGGCTAGGCAACGCCGCTCATTTCCGCCGCTTCGACCCCACCAGCGAATGCCGCACGACGCTCTCGGGCACCGCGTCCCCAGGCCGCAGGGTGAACACCGCCTTGCGGCTCCACCCGAGGTCCAGCTCCACGACTACGTGGGTCTGATCGCGCGCCATCCGCCAGGCACGGGCCGAGCGGGGCCCGCCGCCCGTGGCCGCGCGTGCCGCCCTCACGACCTCGACGGGCGGCTCGGCGACCGCCACGAGCTGGGCGCAGGTCGAGCAGCGGCGGGGCTCGTTCGCCAGGTCGGCCGTGCACACCTGCCGACCGCAATGACTGCACGCCGCGCGATGCCGCGCGCAGGCGTCCTTGCCGCACACGGGGCAGTGCTCCGCCCCCGCGAGCGAGTACGCCTGGCCGTCCACATGACACTCCTTGCGGTGGGTCGCGCACCCGTACGCGCCGCTGGTGTCGAGCAAGGGCCGCAGGTGGGTGTTGCAATGCCGCCGCTTGTCCTCCAGACACTCCGCCGCGTGCAGGGAGCAGGCGAGCTTGCCGCACGTCACGCACGGGGCAACCTCGTCCGCCGCGTAGATCGCCTCCGGCTCGTGGGCACAGCGCGCGCGGTGGCGCTCGCACACGAGGCGGCGCGACTTGTCGGTGCGGCGCAGGTGGGTGGAGCAGTGCACCTGGTCGTCGAGCACGCAGCTGGCCTGGTGCGCCGTGCACACCGACTTGCCGCAGCTCGCGCACTGTGTGACCTCGTCCACGCCCACCGGCTCGTTGGTCCCGCCCTCACAGTGGCGCAGGCAGGCCGTGCACAGCCGGCGGCTGCCCCGCGGCGCGTCCGCATGACTCTGCTGCGCATGGCGGTTGCAGACGTCCCGGCCGCAGCTGCCGCACGGCGCGAGGCAGGTCGCGCACGCCGAATGCCCCTCCTCGGCGCAGACGCCCGCGTGGGCCGTGCAGTGTTGCAGCCGGCACGACGGGCAAAGCAGCACGTGCTCCTCACACGCCGGCAACCCGTCCACCCGGCACTCGGCGATGCCGTGGTCGGCGCAGAAGTCCTCGGCGCAGACCGAGCAGCGCGACGAGCAGCAGGCCTCACACCCGCAGTGCTCGTGCCGGCACACGACGAGGGCTGCGGGCGGGCGGCCGCACTGGGGACACGCCAGGATCCAGGCGGCTCGACCGCTCAACGGCCGCTGCGCGCTGACGCTCGCGTGACGCCCCCGGGCCGACTCGAGCTGCCACTCGGCGCGCTGCACCAGGACGGCGGCCTCGATCAGCTGCAACGGATGCACCACCGCTTTCACCTGGCTGCGCCGGACCTCCTCGGTGCGGCGCCGCTCGGCCAGCGCCGTGACGGTACCAATCTCGTCCGGGTCCGATTGCTCCTTCAGGATCGACTCGAAGTACCGATCCAACCGACCGAGCTCGGTGGCGAGCTCCCGCTCCGCCACGGCGCGGCGCGCGGCAACGCGCTCGGCCGACTTGGACTGGAGGTGGCCCAAGAGGAGGCGGAGCAGATCCGCGGGCTCGCGCGCGGGGACGGGTGTCGCCGCGGCCGCCACCGACGGATCCGCCGGCGCCACCCGGCCGGCCTCGAGATCCTGGAACAGGCCGACCAGATCGTCAGCTAGCTTCGTGCCGGTCGACAGGTCGTACACGTCGCTTTCCACCACCGCTTCCTCGACGCCGGCCCCGGCG
>DATFVJ010000058.1:0-9417 GCA_035260365.1 Streptosporangiaceae bacterium | reverse complement strand
TGACCGGCAGGACCAAGGCAGCGAGCCGGCCCAGCCCGCCGGTCGCGGCCAGGTGAGCCGCGGTGACGGCGGCGATGATGCCGCCCGAGCAGACGCCGGCCAGCGCCGTCCGGTCCGTGCCGCAGACGCGCTCGACCGCGTCGAGTGCGCCAAGCACCGCGTCGGTGTAGGTGCCCAGGCCCCAGTCCGCGTGGCGAGCGTCCGGGTTGCGCCAGGAGATGACGAACACCTGCTGGCCGCCGCCGACGAGGTACTCGACCAGGCTGCGGCCGGGTGCCAGGTCAAGCGCGTAGTACTTGTTGATCGTCGGCGGCACCATGAGCAGCGGCACCGCCCGGACCTGCTCGGTCCGCGGGCGGTACTGGATGAGCTCGAGCACGTCGGTGCGCAGCACGACTTCGCCTGGTGTGACCGCTATGTTGCGGCCCACCTCGAACGACGACCTGTCGACCATCTCCGGTATCCGCGGCGGGGTGGCCAGGTCACGCAGCAGGCTGAGCGCGCCGCGCACGAGGCTGGCGCCGCCGGTGTCGATGACGGCCTTCGCCGAGGCCGGGTTCACCAGCGGCACGTTGCTGGGTGACAGCGCATCGACGAGGTTCTCGACGCCGAAGCGGACCCGTTTGTCGTCCCGCCAGTCGAGCGCGGCGTCGCCGACGAGCTGTTCGGCGGTCTGCCCGGCCGCGAGGTAGGCCTGCATGAGCCGGCGGAGCAGGGCGTTCTCGGTCCAGGCCGGATCGGTGAACCGGCGATCACGTTTCGGCGCGGCCAGCGCCGAGGTGCCGGCGCCGATCCGGGCCAGTTCCGCGGCGAGGCTGCCCAGCCGCCGGCCGGTGGTGCGGGGCTGGCGGGCGAGAGCGGCCGCGAACCTGGCGGCGGACGCGTCCGGGGCGAACCGGCGCACCGGGCCGAGCGCGGCGTCGACGAGCAGCGCGTCGAGCGGCGCCGCCTGGTCGGCGAGTTCTTCGGCGTCAGGCGCGTTCGATGTGGTCGTCATGTGGTGTCCTGGGTGTCCTTGATGTCGTGGGCCGGCGACGGGCCGGGCAGCCGGGCCTGGATCTCGGCGGTGACCGATTCTGGTGGCTGGTCGGCATTCACGGCGAGGAGGATGCCCCGCTTCTCGTAGTAGGCGATGAGTGGGCTTGTCGTCTCGGCGAACACCTTCAGCCGGTGCCTGATCACGTCGGCGGTGTCGTCGCCGCGGCCGGCCTGGCTGGCGCGGCCGAGCAGCCGCCGCACGAGCACCGGCTCTGGCGCGTAGAGATACACGGCGGCGTCCAGCGCCAGGCCCAGCCGGGCGCCCAGGTCCGCGGCGGCGGTGGCTTGCGGCAGGGTCCGCGGGAACCCGTCCAGGATGTACCCGCCGCGGGCCACGGCTTCGACGATGACCGGGGTCAGCACGTCGAAGACGATCTCGTCGGGAACGAGGTCGCCGCGCTCCTGGCACGAGCTGATCTGGCGGCCCACGGGTGAGCCGGACCGGGCCGCCGCGCGCAGCAGGTCCCCGGCGGAGATGTGCTTGACGTTGAACGCAGCGGCCAGCCGCGCCCCCTGCGTCCCCTTGCCGGCGCCGGGGGGAGCGAGCAACAGCAGCCTCATCACGCGTCCAGGCCGGCCGGCGGGACAATCTCCCGCTTCAGGATCTTGCCGGTCGGGCCCTTCGGCAGCTCGCCGACGATCCACACGTGCCGCGGGTACTTGTACGCCGCGACCTGGGCCTTGACGTAGTCGCGCAGCTGCTCGGCGGTGACGTCGGCGCCCGGCTTGAGCACCACGGCCGCGCCGACCTCCTCACCAAGGGCCGGGTGCGGCAGCCCGATCACCGCCGCCTCGGCCACCGCGGGATGCTCGTAGAGCACTTCCTCGATCTCCCGTGGGTAGACGTTGTAGCCACCCCGGATGATCATGTCTTTCTTCCTGTCGACGATCGCGAAATAGCCGTCCTCGTCGACCCGGCCCAGGTCACCGGTGCGGAACCAGCCGTCAGGGATCGCCTTCGCGGTCTCCTCGGGCTTGCGCCAGTAGCCCTTCATCACGTTGTGGCCGCGGATCGCGATCTCGCCGACCTCGCCGCGGGCGGCCTCGTTGCCTTCCGCGTCGACAACGCGCATCTCCACCCCGCGGATCGGCGTGCCGATCGAGCCTGGCTTGCGCGCCCGGTCCGGGTGGTTGAACGAGGCCACCGGCGAGGTCTCCGACAGGCCGTACCCCTCGAGCACCAGGCAGCCGAACGCGTCCTCGAAGCCGCGCAGCACCTCGACCGGCATCGCCGCGCCCCCGGAGACGCAGACGCGCAGCGCGGACACGTCGTACGCCGCCCGGTCCGGGTAGCCGAGCAGCGCGACGTACATCGTCGGCACCGCCGCGAAGACGGTCACGCGGTGCCCGGAGAGGACCTTCAGCGCCTCACCCGGGGTGAACCGCGGCAGCAGGGTCAGGCACGCCCCGGACGCGACCGCGGTGTTGAGAGTGCAGGTCTGCCCGAAGGAGTGGAACAGCGGCAGCCCGCCGAAGATCACGTCGTCGGCAGTGAGCTGGATCAAATCGGTGCGCATCACCTCGGTGTTGCGGGCGAGGTTCGCGTGGGTGAGCTCGGCGCCCTTCGGCCGGCCGGTCGTGCCCGAGGTGTAGAGGATTACCGCGGTGTCCGCGTCGCCGGTGTCGGCGAGCTGGTAGTCCGGGGTGGCCGAGGCCACCAGATCGGCGGAGGTGGCCGGGTCGACGACGATCGCGTCCGCCTCGGCCTGCTCGGCACCGCCGCGCGCGTCGCCGGCGAACGCGTGCCACGCGAAGATCAGCCGGGCCTCGGAGTCGGCGAGGTAGTAGGCGACCTCCCGCTTCTTGAGCAGCGGGTTCATCGGGACGACCACGCCGCCGGCGCGGAGCACGCCGTAGTAGATCACGGCGAACTCGGCGACGTTGGGCAACATGATGCCGACCCGGTCGCCTGGCTTCAGACCGCGATCGCGGAGCAGCCCGGCGACCTGGGCGGCGGCCCGATCGAGCTGCCGGTACGTCATGGCGGTCGCACCCACCCGCACGGCGACACGGTCGGCGTGGGCAGCGGCGGCGGCCGGGAGATTAGCTGCGAGGTTCATCCCCCGATCCTCCGTCCGCGGAGGAACCCCTGTCTACGCGGCGGCTGATCCACCCGGCGGCTGATCCACCCGGCGGCTGTGGCGTCGCCGGTCAGGGGCGGCGTCGCGGGAAAGACGGCGGGCGCATCCCCGCCATCCCGGCGAGTGGGCCGGGCGTGCGCAGCCTGGCCGTGGCGCGGGCAGGCCCGGCGATGACCGTCTGCAGCCGGCGGACCGCGTCGAGGTGATCGCCTGTCCAGATCATGCGGACCGCGGTCGCGTTCACCCGGCCGTCGTCGCCGCGCAGGTCGTGCCGGACCGCCTCGACCAGGCGGCTGTCGGCCACCTTGTCGTGGGCGAGCGGTTCGCGCGGCTCACGCTGGCTGACCAGGCTGCTGGCAAGATCGTCGTACCAGGTCTGGACGAGTTCGTTCGTCCGCAGAATCTCGTTGCCCGCCGCGGCCCGGTCGCCTGCCGCTTCGCCGTCGTCGCCCTGCCAGAGATTCAGCACCGCGTCACCGGCCAGACGCAGCCCGGCGACGCCGGTGACCAGCCTGGTCACATCGGCGAGCGGCAGGGGTTTGGCGCCGCGTTCGGCCAGGTAGCTGCGGAACGTGTCGTCCAGCCGGCGCGCCGCAGCGGCCGCGCGGACAGCGTCGTCGCCCGGCCTGGCGGGTACCGGCCCGCTCCCGTCGCCGCGCAAGATACCGAAACTCACCGCGCTGGCCAGGTAGCCCGCGCTGTCGGTGTACGCCTCGGCCAGCGCCTGGCGGAGCGCGGCGCCCGCGCCCCGCGGCCAGAAGAGCAGCCCCACGACCAGGCTGACCGCGCACCCGAGGGCGATGTCCTCTATCCGCAGCAGGCCGATCCGCCAGCCGGCCGGCTGGATGATGTTGAAGAGGATCACCAGCGTCAGCGTGAACGCCGCCTGGCCCGCCGTGAACGAGATGGCCGCGGGAGCGACCCCGGCGAGCAGGATCGCCGGCGGCAGCACGAACCACAGCAGCGTCGCGTTGGTGCCGATCGCCGCGAGCAGGGCCGCGCCGATGATGAACCCGACGACGGTGCCGGCCAGGCTCCGAACCACGCTCTGCCCGGTGTTGAGCGCGCTCGAGCGGAGCACCGACAGCGTGCCGAGGACCACCCAGAACGAATGCTGCACCCCGGTCAGCTTGGCGACGAGTACCGCGAGCCCAAGCCCGGCCGCGGCGCGCACGCTGTTGTGCAACCACACCGAGTGCCGCTCGACGTGGGCGGCCGCGCGTTCCTGGGCCGCGGACAGCGTCCCGGACAGGCCCGCGGGCTGCCGGCCAAGCACCCGCTCCCGCCAGGTGCGCCGTTCGGCGGCCGCGGTCAGGTCGATGTTGCCCGCGATGAGCGAGACCGCGAAGCTCAGCTCCCGCGCGCGGAAACTCGGATCAAGGGAGGTGATGAACTCGCTGACCGGTTCCGGTGCCGCGATGGCGCCGCGCGGCACCCGCCGGACCGGCAGGTCCGCTGTCGCGCCGTGCTCCATCCTGGTCAGCGCGCCGGTCATCTCGGCCAGCGCCGCGTGCAGTTCATCGCTGCTGCCGCCGGTCACGTCGAGCAGGTCCGCGCCGCGTTCGAGCACCGCGGCCGCGGCGAGCTTGACCGCGCAGGCCGCCCGGTTGACGACCGCGCCCTCGGCGTGCTGCGCGGGCTGTACGACGATCGTGTCCAGCCAGCTCACCTCGTCCACCAGGCGCACGACCGTCCTGGCCGGTGTGCTCAGGCCGGTCGGACGGTAGGGCGTGGCGAGGAAGGCGCGGCGGAGCCCGCCCACCGCGTCGTGCTCGCGCTCGACCGCGCGCTCGCGGTCGAGCGCGAGCGCCTTGTCGCCGACGCTGAGCATCGACGCGATCTCCGCACGCAGCCGCGCGGCCAGCGCCCGGCAGACGGTGATCAGTGCGGAGCGCAGCGGATCACGCGCGGGCGCGGGCCACAGCAGCGCCACCGCGACAAGCGCGGCGCCGCCGGCCATCCCCCAGCCAGCGAGCCGGTCAGGCACCGCGGACACCGGTGCGGCCAGGGACACCGGCAAGATGAATGCGAGCAGCAACGACGTCGCCGCTCCCGCCAGTACGGAGCTGACCACGCCGGCGAACATCACCCCGAAGCCGACCACGGCCATCGCCGCGGCCGCGAGCCACACCGTCTGGGAGGCCAGCGTCCCAACACAGACCAACACGCCACCGACGACCGCGAGCGCCACCTGCGCCCGCAGCCGCTCACGCATCGGGCCGCTGAAGTCGACGAGCAGCAGCATCGCGAACGATCCGAACGCCGCGAACGTCGCCAGGGCGGCGTTGCCGATGACCTTGTCGCCCAGGGCGAACATGGCCGGCATGACGATCGCGGTTCGCCCCGCACGGCGCAGCGCCGCGAAATCGGGATCGCGCTGGCGAAGCCACTGCAGGGGGTGCATGAACCGCTGGCCGCCCATCCGGTCGTTACGAGAGCGCGGCGCCTCGTCATCCAGCCTCCCCATCATCATTCGTCACCGCCACGCCGACCGCAACGGGGTGGCGCCACCGCGCTGACCGGCGGTCCAGGTTATCCCGGCGAGCCTAGTCCCTGCTGCTGCGCGAAGTCCCGGCGGTGCCGCGGTCTTACCGCGGAAGGCGTCCGCGAGCAACGCCAGGGACACCGCGAACATGATCGCCCCGCCGACACCCTGCAGCCCGCGGGACAACTGGAGCATCAGCGTGGTCGCGGCGAAGGCGCACAGCACCGACGCGCAGGTGAACACGGCCAGGCCGACCAGGTAAAGCAGCCGCCGGCCGTACATGTCCGCCAGGCTCCCGGCCGTCAGCAGGAACGCCGCCAGGGTCAGCGCGTAAGCGTCCACCACCCACTGCAGGTCGGAGAAACTCGACTGCAGCGCACGCTGGATATCCGGCCGCGCGACGTTCACGACCGTGATGTTTAGTCAAGTTATTTCGTAGCATGTCACCTGAACTGGGCATATGGGTGGCCCGAAGATCCTTCGCGTGCCTGCTGGGCAAGCGCACGATCTCGCGCATGCAGCGCGCAAGTGCCCGCCATACGTGCAGACGCGCGAGAAACGCGCCCAAAGCGCAAGATCGTTTGCGCTTGCGCGAGGATGATCTCGGGCACTTCCAAACTTGCCGCGACCGTGTGTGACCGTTTCGGCCTCCTGGTTGTCTCGCGTGCCTCGCGCGCGCGTCTGCACGCGTTGGGCCACACACGCAGATGAGACAAGACAACGAGACAATCACGCACCGTAACCACGAAGCGCGTGATGATCAATTGCGGTGAGCAGCGCCGCAAACGAGGCCCTGCGGCACCTCCGTGGCGTAGGCCAGATCGCTGTAGAAAATGCCTGTTCGCTAAGGGGTCTCGTAACTGTGGACGGTTCCGCTTCCCGGCCTGGGCCAAGCTGCGCAAGCTGCGGCAAACCCTTGAGCCGCTACAACCCTGAGAATCGCTGCCAGGCATGCGTTAGTTCGAGCAGAAAAGACGAACTTGAGCAATCCGGCGGGACACTAATTCCCGGGGAAAATCTTGCGGAGCTTCGGCGTGCGCGTGGCCTCACTCAGGAGATGCTGGCTGGGAGGGCAGGGGTCAGCGCGTCGATAGTCGAGAAACTCGAAGGGAATGCCAGACGGTCAGCCCGCATGAGTACTCTGCGCGCGTTGGCCAGCGTCTTGAATGTTCCGCTTGGCACCCTGCTCGGCTTCGAATCTCCCGAGCGGCAGCATGCCAACCAGCGAATGGACGTTCGGGGAGAGTCCCAGGTTGAAATTCCTCCCGGACCTTACGAACCGACGTTGTTGCGGGTGCTGCTCACCGAGCGGCACTGGCAACTATTCTCAACGTTCGAGGCAAAATTTACCCGCGCGGCTGCGGAACTGGCCGATCAGGAAGGCGAGCCGCGGCTACGAAACCTCACCGTTTCGAGGCGTCAGTTCGAGCGCTGGTATGCTGGGACGGTCAGGAGCCACTCGTACCCCGACGCCTGCCGTGTCCTAGAGCACATGTTCGGCTATACGGTACAGCAGCTTCTGGCACTAGCAAGCGAGGCAGACGGGCGGCAAGAATGCGAAACAGGCTCGGCGCTGGAAAAGGATAGCAGTGAGTTGGTATTTTCGCCCGTCGGCGAAGAGGATGATGATGAGGAAGTGATAAGGCGACGCGCGTTCCTGCTCAACGCGGCGCTATTGGCCGGGATCGGTAAAGCTGACCCAGTTACCACCCTGGAGGCCCTCCGGCGAGGGTTGAGGGAGTCATTTCCCGGTGTGCGCGATGCTGATGTGAGCGAATGGAACGAAATCGCCCTGGAGTACGGCGAGACATATCCAATAACCGCTCCGGCAGACCTGCTCAATTCTCTGATAGTAGATTTTACTGGCCTGCAGGAAGCATTTCGCCGGTATCCGCACGAGGCCGTGCAGCGGGAGCTTTACAGGGTGAGCGCTTTGCTGGCGGGGTTCGTCGCTCAGACGGTCGGAAACTTGGGATATGTTAATGAGGCGCGGCGCTGGTGGCGAACGGCGAGGTACGCCGCCGACCGATCCGGTGATTCGTATAGCGCGCTGTGGGTGCGAGGGCGTGAGATCATCCACGCAATGGGCGAGCGTCCGATTATGGCTATTCTGCATCTCATTGAGGAAGCCGAAAAGCTCGCTGATAATGGGCCGCCTGAGCTTGCGCTGGAACTGCTGGCAGCCAAGGCGCAGACGATGGCCTTGGCTGCCAGGCATGCTGATGCCGAGAGCGCACTGACACATCTGCGGAATTGTTTTGATGCGGCGACATTTTCAAGCTACAGCGGTTCGTTGCTAACCTGGGGCGAGGATCATCTGCACTGTACCGAAAGTTTCGTCTACTCACGGCTAGGCGAGTACAAGAGAGCAGAGCGTGCACGGCACGCTGCGCTAGTCCTGTACGATAATGACCCATCTATTGTTCGGTGGCCTGCTGGACTAGAGCTTAATAGAGCGCTCTGCCTGGTCCGGAAGGGCGATGTTGCCGAAGGTGTTAGCCATGCTCGGACAGTCATAGCGCAATTGCCGACTATGCACCAGACGCGGGGAATCTATATTCACGGACGCGATGTGCTAAATTCTGTACTGCCGCCTGAGCGGGAGAGACCGGTGGTCAGCGAGTACCGTGAATGGCTCGACGCGACTTTTCGCGCGCCAGCCGGACAAGTGTCCTCAACGGTAGACGTTCCTTACTTCCCCGGATCAGTCCTAATGCCTTGACTGAGACCCCTCGGAGGGGTCTGCGCGCTTGTCACCCATTCTTAGAACGTGCTATGCTGCCGTCACATTCTCGTACCGCATGAAAGGAACGGAAAGATGAGAGCAGTCCGGCGACTGGGCACGACTCCAACCGAGCGCGGCAATACAACGGGGGTTAGCGGTTCGCCAGACATCCTTGAATTAGATGATGGCAGTTTCGCCGTCATAGGCGTGGACATTACGAACGAATTAGGAACTCACCCGCTACGAGATGCCAGATGTGCGCCCAACGAACGTATCGTGCAGGTAACGCGTGAGACGCTTATCGACGCGAGAAAGGATATTCCGGAACATTAGATGCAGCCGCCAAAGTGGGCACTGGAAGGTGGCACGCGCCTGGATCTCAAGAATTTCGGCACGTGTTTTGCTCGTGCATGGGCGGAATTGGAATCGAGATTCCTCAAGCTGGAGTGCTGGCAGGCCTACTTTGAAGTGGAAGGCAACCAGTCCCAGGAGGCATTCAACCGAGGCGATGTGTCGAAGGCGCGTGAACTACTTCGGCAAGAGGCTGAAGCGGACCAGCCGCTTTACGAGGAGGTAAGGCAGCGAGGCATCAGCTATGCGAGGGTCCGCCTGGTGCAGGAACCGTTGACGCCCTACCTAGAGTATGAGCTGATGAGCTATCGGATTCGCGCGGCAATGGGCGAGAACATCGAAGTTGTTCGTTGCGAGCCGACGATTCGGCTGCCGAATGAGCAATACTTCGATTTCTTGCTCTTCGATCAGCGTACAGCCTTGATCCATGACTACGGGGAGGTCGGCCGCCAATCTGGGGGTTGGTTGAGCCAGGATGCCGACGCCATCGCCAGGCTGGAGGTGACGGCTAATGCGCTCCGTGGCACGGCAATGTCGCTGGAACAATTTGTGGCGGACAGGTAATGGCAGGGCATTCCGCGTCTGGAGTTCTCGGTGGGTCAGCGATGGTGGCGGACGGCATTGCTCAGCGCCGTAACGGTGCTCAGCCTCGCCCTGGTAACGGCGAGCATTGCCGTACCCATCCTCTTACTTCTCGACGCCAATGACCGGACCCTCAATCGGTGGGCCGCAATCGG
>DATFVJ010000057.1:0-11729 GCA_035260365.1 Streptosporangiaceae bacterium | reverse complement strand
GGTTAGGGGGATCTCGTAGCCGATCTTCGTCTTCTCGTCATCGATCCAGGCGTCGGGCACATACGGGAGTACCTCGGCGGCCAGGTAATCCTGTACTGCGGTGCGGTATTCGATCGAGACTAGGCGCGCGGCGGGGTCGGCCTCGAATGTGACCGGCGTGGAAGGCAAGGGCACGTTTTCGTTGTCGCGTAGGTCGGGGTCGGGCTCGACGCTGCCGCGCGCGTCCAGGACGGGCTCGGCGTCGGGATCGCGGACGGCCAGGTCGTCGAGCACCGCAGTCTCGATCGGTTTGCCGGCGATGCCGAGGGGGACGAGGGTGTCCCGCAGGCGTTTGGCGGCCTGCTTCCTGGTCGTGAAGACCTCGTCGCCCCACCCGGCCAGTTCGGCTCGCAGGGCGGCGCGCCGCGCTTCGCCGAGGAGTTTGGCCAGCTTGGCGTCGGCGTCGAACGCGGCGAGCGTGTCGCCGGTGACCTCCCACCGCAGCCGAAGCGGCCGCTCGACGGTGATGCGGAGGAACCCGAAGGCCTCGTTCGGGAAGATCTTGACGCGCTCGCCCTCGGTGAAGTCGCCGTACAACCTCACGATCTCGGCGATCTTGTCCGCGGCGACCTGCTTGCGCTTCTCCCCCAGGCTCTTGCGCATCTTGGTGAAGAAATCGCGCGCGTCGACCAGCTGCACCTGGCCGCGCCGCTGCGGGGTCTTGCGGTTCGTAACCACCCAGAAGTAGGTGGAGATCCCGGTGTTGTAGAACAACTGGTCCGGCAGCGCGACGACCGCTTCCAGCCAGTCGTTCTCGATGATCCAGCGCCGGATCTCCGACTCGCCGGACGCAGCCGCGCCGGTGAACAGCGGCGAGCCATTGAAAACGATCGCGACACGCGAGCCGCCCTGCTCCGGCCGCTTCATCTTCGAGATCATGTGCTGCAGGAACAGGAAGCTGCCGTCGTTGATCCGCGGCAGGCCAGCACCGAACCGGCCACCGAAACCGCGCTTCGCGTGCTCCCTCTTGATCTGGTCCGCGACCTTCTTCCACTCCACCCCGAACGGCGGATTGGCCAGCAGGTAGTCGAACCGCTCGCCCTCGAAGGCGTCTTCGGTGAAGGAGTTGCCGAAGACGATGTTCTCCGCGTCCTGGCCCTTGATCATCATGTCGGAGCGGCAGATGGCGTAGGTCTCCGCGTTCAGCTCCTGCCCGAAGACGTGCAGCATGGCCTGTGGATTGAACTCACGCAGCCGGTCCTCGGTGACGGACAGCATTCCGCCGGTCCCGCACGCGGGGTCGAACAGCGTCTTGGCTATCCCCGGCTTGCGCAACAGGTCGTCGTCGTCGCAGAAGAGCAGTTCGACCATCAGCCGGATGACCTCGCGGGGAGTGAAGTGCTCACCGGCCGTCTCGTTGGAAAGCTCGGAGAACTTCCTGATCAGCTCCTCGTACAGGTAACCCATCTCGACGTTGGAGACCACGTCCGGATGCAGGTCGATGTCGCAGAACCTCGACAGCACCAGGTACAGCAGGTTCGACCGGTTCAGGCGGGCGATCTGGGTGTGGAAGTCGAACTTCTCGATCACGTCACGGGCTCCGGGCGAGAAGCCGGCGATATAGGCGCTCAACTGGTCGGCGATCGTGGGCGGGTCCGCCAGGACCTTCGTCAGGGTCAGCGGCGACGTGTTGTAGAACTGGCCGTCGGCGGCAACGCGCAGCAACGGATCGCGGTCGCCGAACCTGCGGTAGACCGCCAGCACCTTGCTCTTCGTCGGCTCCAGGACGCAGTCGAGACGCCGGATCACCGTCAGCGGCAAGATCACCTTGCCGTACTCCGACTGCTTGTAGTCCCCGCGCAGCAGATCGGCCACCGACCAGATGAACCCCGCATGGTTCTTGACCGCCGCCGACTCACCGTCAGGCATCCGCACCCCTTCCAAGACCCCGCCCCTACTTTCCATCATCCTCCACCACACCGAGCCATCCGCTGCCAAACACGCCAGCAGCGGTGCTCCCCTGGCTTACGACCGCGGTGCTACGACCGCTCAGGGGGCGCCGCGGCTGACCGAAAGTGCCAGCGCCGCCTCAGGGAATGATGGGACGAGAAGACGGGCCTCCACCTTGCCTTGCGAGCCCGGTTATGAGGCGAATGGTCCGATATCGGCCGTACAGCTTAGTTAGGCCGGCATCGTCAAGGCCGGTTCACGCGGCAGCAGGGTCAAGGATCGTGACGCTGTCCGCATCTGCCGGCTCGGGCACCGACTGGCCGCTCTGCCGCAGCAGTGCGATGTGCTCGGCCATTGCCTCCAGCATCAACTGCTCGGTCTCCTGGCGCGTGTCACCAGCCGCTACAACACCCGGCAGGTCAGGAGAGTAGGCCGAGTAGCCGGCCTCAACGTCCCCCTCGAAGACGACCACGTATCCCTTCACGGCCGCTCCCTTCGTAAGCCCGCCTGCCTCAGGATGCTCGTTTCGGTCTTGGGCTTCAAGGTAGCGCCCGGCTTGCCCGCTACGGTAACCAGACCGGGTTTGGTGGGATGCGTAAAGTGCCGGTGCGAACCGGTGATGCGTTTGAGCCTCCAGCCGTCCTGTTCCAACAGCCTTATGATCTCACTGATCTTCATCGGCACTTCGCCACCGTAGCCGTCGGGTCTGACAGGCACAGCGCAGCGTCACTGGCGGCAGCCGTTGAGGATCGGTTCTGTCCTGCCGGTCGGCGGACGGCACGGTGAAGTCGGCGAAGTCGAAGCCCGGAGCGACCACGCAGGTCACAAGCACCTCGCGCGGTCCGGCGGGCCGCGCCGCCTGCCAGTGACCGGCCGACACGAGATGCTGCGGCCGTTGCCCCGCGGCCAGGTCCGGGCCGAGTGTCACTGCGGTGGGCTCGCCGGCCGGCCGGTCACCGGCGCCGCCGGTCAGCAGGGTCAGCGGCCCGCCGGCGTGCCACAGCCACAGTTCGCCGGACCGGACCGCGTGCCAGCAGGACTCGGTGCCTGGCAGGAGCAGGAAATAGATCGCCGTCGCGGCGGCCCTGCGGCCCGTATATCCGCGCGGCTCGAACCCTGGTTCCGCCGACCAGGTCTCGCGGTACCACCCGCCTTCGGGGTGGGGCAGCAGGTCGAGCGCCTCGGCGGTCGCCGGGCGAGCCTCGAGCCCGGAGTACTGCCCGGAAGGGCTGCGCCGCAGGTACCTCACCCCGGCGACCGCCGCCCGCTCCACCGGCCCGTACACGTGCGGGAACAGCGTGTCCGCGGGCACACCAGGCGGCGGCGGCGGGTCCGCGGCCTCGTAGCGAACCTCCGCGGACAGCCGCGACTCATCCAGGAGCAGCGCGACCATGGGCTCCTCGACGTGCCCGTACAGCGCGTTGGCCACGGCCACGGTGACATGTTGATCCGGCGATGCATGCACGAAGCCGGCCGCCGTGTCCGTGCCTGGCACATATAGAGAACCCGGCGCGGAGCGCCATCGCGACAGCGGTATCAGATGCCAGATCATGCCCGATGTTCTAACCCGCCGGCCCGCCCGGCCGCCAGCACATCCGCCCGCCTTATTTCACCATCTTGCTCCGCAGCCGCCCGCCTTCGCCTAACAGCGACGGTCCACGGGTCCCGCTATTTGGCGCCCAACTGGCCATAGGTATTGCCGCATGCTCGTTGGCGCGACCAAGATCCGTTTCTGTGTCAATCTGCCTGCACATAGCGCAGGCAGATTGACACAGTTGCGGATCATGGAGTGTCTTCCAGGCACGCGAGGCCTATCGATCATGATGCCGCTTCGTATAGTGATCGGCTCGGGACTGACAGCGACGAACGGGCTTCCCGTCGTGGTGCGCTCGTATCCCTTGTCCCTTCCGCCCACAGGATTGGGTAGCGCAGCGGGCTGGGCCGCGAGTTCCCGCCCGCATTCCCGGCCCGCTGCCGCACCATCGCGATCATGGGCCGCGTGCCGCTGCGGTGCGCTCAATATGCTCGCGATATGCGCACTTATCTCCTGGCCGCGCCACGGCCCGCCGCGCCACGGCGGTCCGGCGGTGGGCGGGTGGCGCGGCGGTCCGGCAATGGCCCCGCGCCACGGCGGTCCGGCAATGGCCCCGCGCCACGGCGGTCCGGCGGCGGGCAGGTGGTGCGGCGGTCCGGTAGTGACTAGGCGCCGCGGCGAGACGTGGCGGCGGCGGCGCCTGCTCGCTGCCGGATACGACGCGGCGGTGCGCTGCGGGCCGGTCGTGCGGGTGGGGGCGCGACTGCTTTGGGGGTATGACGTCAGCGAGGCGTGGGCCGCGATCGGCGAGCTTGCCACGGCCGCGCCCGGCACGATCGTGCTCGACATGCCGAGCGGCGGCGGTGTCGCGCTGCGCGGCCTGCGGCCGGGGCAGGACGTCCGTTACGTCGCCGCCGACATCTCCGCGACGATGCTTTTGCGGGCCCGGGCGCCCGCGAAAGACATACAAACCGCGCAGGAACACAAGAGCCGCGGCGGTATCGGCCTCGTGCAGGCCGACATCGCCGCGGTGCCGTTCGCCGACGGCACCGTCGACCTGTGCCTCAGCTACAACGGCCTGCACTGCCTCCTCGAACCGGGCGCGGCCGTCCGCGAGTACGCCCGGGTCCTGCGGCCGGGCGGCGCCCTTCGTGGCACGGCGGTCGTCGCGGGAACGGGCCGCCGACATGACGCGGTCACGTGGGTGCTGCGCCGCGTGAACGCGTTCGGGCCGTCATTTCGCACCGGTGACCTCGACGCCTGGCTGCGGGCGGCCGGTTTCTGTGAGGTCCGGGTCACCTGCTCCGGCGCGGTCGCGGCGTTCAGCGCACTCCGCCCGGGCCACTGAGGCAGTGACGCCGGCCGCATGGAGAAGAAGAATCGGGAAGCATAACGGCTGCCGCACGCGGCCGCTGCCGCTCGCCAATGCCGCCAAGCACCCTCAATGCCTGGGTCCTAGTCGCCGAGCTCGGCGCGGCGGCGGGTCACGTACTCCTCGAGTTCGGCGCGCACCGCTTCGTCCAGGGGCGGCTGCTCGTACTCGTCGAGTTTCTTCTGGTAGATGTCGGTGGCGCGGGCGGTGGCATCCTTGCCGCCGAGGCGGAGCCAGCGCTCGAAGTTGGCCGTCGAGGACAGCATCGGCCGGTAGAAGCATTCGCGGAAGCGTTCCATCGTGTGCTGCGCGCCGAGGAAATGGCCGCCGTGGCCGACCTCGACGTGCGCGTCGAACGCGAGCGAGGCCTCGTCGATTTCGAGCGGTGTGAACTCCACCCGCAGCATCCGCAGCAGTTCCACGTCGACGATGAACTTCTCGTAGCAGCTCACCAGGCCGCCTTCGAGCCACCCGGCCGCGTGCATCACCCAGTTGGTGCCCGCGAGAAACGTCGGGAGCAGCGTCATGAGCGCTTCGTAGGCGGCCTGCGCGTCCGTGGTCTGGCTGGAGGTGAGACCGCCGCCGGTCCGGAACGGCAGGCCGAAGTGCCGGGCGAGCTGGCCGGTGCACAGCAGCCCGATGGCCGACTCCGGGGTGCCGAAGCTGGGCGAGCCGGACTGCATGTCGATGTTGGAAAGGAACGAGCCGAAGATGACGGGGCAGCCGGGGCGGATCAGCTGGGCCAGCGCGATACCGGACAGCGCCTCCGCGAGCTGCTGTACGAGCGCGGCCGGGATCGTCACCGGCGACATCGCCCCCATCAGCAGGAACGGTGTCAGCACCACGGGCTGATTCGCGCGGTTGTACTCGAACTGGGCGTCGAGCATCCGGTCGTCCCAGCGGAGCGGCGAATTGCAGTTGATCAGCGAGATCGTGGCGGGCGTGTCCTCGATATTCTTGCGGCCGCCGAAGAGGATCTCGGTCATCCGGATCGTGTCGGCCGCGTTCGGGCCCGATACCACGTTGCCCATGTAGAACTTGTCGGTCAGCGTCTGCAGGGCATAGATCATGTCGAGATGGCGGGAGTCGAGCGGCGCGTCGTTCGGCTCGCAGATGACTCCGCCGGCCGTATCGAGCTCGGGAAAGCTCTGGGCCAGCATGGCCAGGCGCCTGAAGTCGGACATGGTGGCATCCCGGCGGACATCGCCCTCGCGGATGAACGGCGATCCGTAGACGCCGCCGAACACCATCTGATCGCCGCCGATATGCACGTTGTTGGCCGGGTTACGCGCCTGGACGTCGAACTCCTTCGGCGCCTTCGCGACCTGCTCGAGGACGAACTCGGGATCGAGCCGGACGACCTCGTCGTCGACGGCCTGGCCGGCCCGGCGAAACAGGTCCACCGCTTCCGGCCTGGCGAACTGCACGCCGACTTCTGAGACGATTCTGCGCCATCCCTTGTCGAGGACGTTGACGGCGTCCGGAGAAAGGATTTCGTAGCGGGGCATCGTGTTGCGGAACATCGCCACCTCGTGACAGCGCAGCCGGTGATCGCACGGCCGTGCGATCGCTTGACCGTCCGGGCGACCCGAACGTAAGATCACATAGTAGAACAAAGTTCCGTAACATGGAACTGCGCGGCCCCACCTCAGCCTCCAGCCAAAGAAGGTTCCGCAGGGCAGTGACCAGTCCTACCGGCACGCAAGCCGTCGACCGGGCGGCGCGGCTGCTCACGGAGGTCGTGCACGCACCCGGCTCGGTGACCTTCACCGAACTGGCCGCGGCCACCGGCCTGGCCAAGAGCACCACGTCGCGGCTGCTGCTCGCGCTCGAGCGCAACGGGCTCGTGCGGCGCGACGGCGACGGCCGCTTCCGGCCCGGCGAAGTCTTCGTCAGGTACGCCTGGCGCGGCGGGGCCGAGGCCGGCCTGGTCGGCGTCGCACGGCCCTTCATGGACCGGCTCGGCGAGGCGACGGGCGAGACCGTCAACCTCGGCGTCGCCAGCCGGGGCATGGTGGAGCAGATCGCCCAGGTGGACAGCCAGTACGTCATCGGCGCGACCAACTGGCTCGGGCGCCCGGTTCCGCTGCACTGCGCGGCGCTCGGCAAGGTGCTGCTCGCCCACGGCGCGGCCGAGCTGCCGGCCGGCCGCCTCGAGGCGCGGACGGCCAGCACCATCACCTCCCGGGCCGCGCTCGATGCCGAGCTTTCCGACGTGCGCAGCCGCGGCTTCGCGGTCACCGACGAGGAGCTCGAGCCGGGCCTGGTGGCCGTCGCCGCGCCGGTGTACCGCGACGGCGCGGCCGTCGTCGCGGCACTGTCGGTGTCGGCGCCGGCGACGCGGCTGCCCCGGACCAGGTTCGCGGAAGTCGCCGCCAAGTGCGTCGCCGAGGCGGCCGCCCTGTCCGCCGTACTCGGGCACCGGCCAGAACCCGCCGGGCAAAACGCCGGGCGCCGGCCACACCGGCACCGGCAACAGAAGGAAGGTGCCGCGTGACACAGGAGGAACTGCTCCGCCAGCTATACGACTTCACGCTCGTCGGCAACGCGCCGGCCGTGCTCGAACTGACGAACACCGGTCTCGCGATGGGTCTTGGGCCGGAGACGCTGCTCTACGACGCGCTCATCCCCTCGCTCGAAGAGGTGGGCGCCAGGTTCGAGCGCGGCGATTTTTTCGTCCCCGAGATGCTCATCGCCGGGAAGGCGATGGCCGGGGCGCTCGAGGTGCTGCGGCCGCTGCTGGCCGAGACGGGCGCGCAGACGATCGGCACCGTCGTCATGGGCACGGTCAAGGGAGACGTCCACGACATCGGGAAGAACCTCGTGAACATCATGTTCGAGGGCGCGGGATTCCAGGTCATCGACCTTGGCGTCCAGGTCGCGCCGGAGAAGTTCGTCGCGGCGGTGCGCGAGCATCAGCCCGACGTCCTCGGCTTCTCCGCCTTCCTGACGACCACGATGCCGATGTTCAAGGCGAACATCAATGCCCTGGAGAAGAGCGGGCTGCGGGACCAGGTCATCGTCATGGTCGGCGGCGCCCCGGTGACCCAGGAGTACGCGGACGTGGTCGGCGCCGACGGGTACGCCGCGGACGCCTCCGCGGCGGTCAGCCGGGCGAAGGAACTGCTGCAGCGGCGCCGCGCCGTCGCGCGGGCGTAGGCGGAGTACGGCGGATGCCCACGGTCATGCACACGGTTCTGCGCTCGGCCACCAGGGACGTCGTGATCGGCCCCGATCAGCCGTTCTGCGTCATCGGCGAGCGGATCAACCCGACCGGCAGAAAAACGCTGCAGCAGGAGTTGCGCCAGGGCGACCTGTCCCGCATCCGCGGCGACGTCACCGACCAGGTGGCCGGGGGGGCCATGGTCCTCGACGTCAACATGGGCGCACCGCTCGTGGACGAGGCCGACATGATGTCGCGCGCGGTCAAGCTCGTCCAGAGCCTCACCGACCTGCCGCTGTGCATCGACTCCTCGATCGTCGAGGTGCTCGAGGCGGGCCTGGCGAGCTATGCGGGCAAGGCGCTCGTCAACTCCGTCACGGCCGAGGAGGAGCGCCTCGACGCCATCCTGCCCATCGTCAAGAAGTACGGCGCCGCGGTCATCGTGCTGCCCAACGACGAGGAGGAGATACCCGAGGACCCCGGCCGCCGCGTCGAGCTTGCCCGCAAGGCCATCGGCATCGCGACGGAGCGGTACGGCATCCCGGTCGAGGACATCGTGCTCGACCCCCTCGCCATGCCGATCGGCGCGGACACCACGATGGTGCTCCGCACGCTCGAAACGATCACCCGCTGCCGTGACGAGCTCGGCGTGAACATGACGCTCGGCGCGTCCAACGTGTCCTTCGGCATGCCCGACCGCCACGCGATCGGCGCCGCGTTCCTGCCGATGGCCATCAGCAGCGGCCTGACCAGCGCCATCATGGACGCCCGGTCGCCGCAGCTGGTCCGCGCCGTCAAGGCGGCCGACCTGCTGCTCGACCGCGACGCGTGGGGGGGCGCGTGGATCGCCGCCCACCGCGCGCAGCAGCCGGCCACATGACCGCGGGCACCAGCCCGGTCCGGGTGACGCTGGCGTTCGAGCCGAACGGCCGCCGGGTACGCGTCCCGGCCGGGGTCACCCTGTTCGACGCGGCGAGCTGGAACGGCATCGCCATCGATTCGACCTGCGGCGGCCACGGCACGTGCGCCAAATGCCGGATCAAGGTGCTCGACGGTGCCGTGCCCGCCTCCGCGCTCGACACGCGCGCGTTCACACCGGACGAGCTCGCCGACGGCTGGCGGCTCGCGTGCCGCGTCCAGGCCGCCTCCGACCTGCGGGTCGAGGTCCCGCCGCTCGTCACCAGGCCGAAGGCGGCCACGGTCGGGGTGGGCAGGCAGGTGATCCTGCGCCCGGCGGTGAAGAAACGTTACGTGGAGCTGACCGAGCCCTCCCTGACCGACCAGACCACCGACCTCGAACGCCTGCTCGCCCGGCTCGACGACCTGGAGCTTCGGGTGGACCTGCACGTGCTCAGGTCGATCGGCCGGGTGCTGCGCGCCGCGGACTACAAGGTCACCGCGGTCGTGGTGGACGACGCGCTGATCGACGTGGAGGCGGGCGACACGACCGGCCGCGTCTTCGGCATCGCCTTCGACCTCGGGACCACCACCGTCGTCGCCACGCTGCTCGACCTGTCCACCGGAACGCCGCTCGCCGTGGAGTCCATGCTGAACAGGCAGCAGCCCTTCGGCGCCGACGTGATCACCCGGATCAGCTCGACCATGATGGACCCCGGCGCCCTCGCCCGGCTCACCGGCCTGGCCCACGAGACGCTCGGCGAGCTGGCCCGGGCCGTGTGCGAGCACGGCGGCGTGGACCCGCGCGAGGTCTACGAGGTGGCGATGGCGGGCAACGCGACGATGACGCACATCGCGCTCGGCATCGACCCTGAGCCGCTCGGCGTCGCGCCGTTCATCATGTCCGCCCGCACATTCCCCGAGATGCTCGCCGCCGAGATCGGTGTCGGCGCCCACCCGCGCGCCCGCGCGGTGGTCTTCCCCTCCTTCGGCGCCTACGTGGGCGGCGACATCACCGCTGGCCTGCTCGCGTCCGGCATGGACCGCGACTCACGTACCCGGCTGTTCGTGGACATCGGCACGAACTGCGAGATCGTGCTCGGCAACAGCGAGTGGCTGCTCGCCACCGCGGCACCGGCCGGCCCGGCGTTCGAGGGCGCCGCGATCCGCTGCGGCATGCGGGCCGCTGACGGAGCGATCGAAGTCGTGTCGATGACCCTCGACGAGGTGAAACTCGAGGTCATCGGCGACACCGAACCGGCCGGGCTGTGCGGATCCGGCCTGGTGGACGCGGTCACCGGGCTCGTCAGCCTCGGCCTGCTCGACCAGTCGGGCCGGCTCGTGCCCGACGAGCAGGCCGCGGCGCTCGCGCCCGGCCTGGCCGGCCGGCTGACCAGGATCGGCCAGGAGCGCGTCTTCGTGCTGCACTGGCTGGGCGAGCCGGGCGACGCGGAGCGTTCCATCTACCTGTCACAGCGCGACGTGCGCGAACTGCAGTTCGCCAAGGCCGCCATCGCCACCGGCTGGCGCATACTGCTCGACGAGGCCGGGCTCGGTGCCGGGGACATCCGGCAGGTCCTGCTGGCCGGCTCGTTCGGCAGCTACCTGTCGCCGGGCAACGCGATCCGCCTCGGCCTGGTGCCGGCGCTGCCGGTGACGCGCGTGGTGAGCGCGGGCAACGTCGCGGGTGAGGGCGCGAAGATGGCCCTGCTCAGCATGCGGGAACGCGTGGGCGCCGCGGCGCTGCTCGGGGAGGTGAGGTATGTCGAACTGTCCGACCGAGGCGACTTCAACGACCGCTTCGTCGAGCAACTCCCCTTCCCGGCCTGACCCACCGGCCGCGGGGGCCGGCCCGCCGGTGACGGCCGCCGCGCCGCCGCCGCCGGTGACGGTGATCGCCTGCGGCGCGCTCGGCGGCCACGTCCGCGAGATCACCGCCCGGCGCGGCTGGGCGGTGGAGGTGGTGTGCCTGCCGGCCCTGCTGCACAACCGGCCGGAGCGGATAAAAGCTGAAGCCGAACGGCTCGCGCGGCGTGCTCAGGCCCGCAAACGGCGCGTCGCGCTCGCCTACGCGGACTGCGGCACCTACGGTGCGCTCGGCGACCTGTGCGAGCGTCTCGGCCTGCGGATGCTGCGCGGGCTGCACTGCTACGACGTGTTCGCCGGGCCGGCGCGGATCCGGGCGCTCTTCGACGCGGAGCCGGGCACCTACGTGCTTACCGACTTTCTGGTGCGCAGCTTCCGCCGGTCGGTGCTGGCCGAACTCGGCCTCGACACGCGGCCCGAGCTGTGGCCCGACTACTTCGGCCACTACCGCCGCGTCGCCTGGCTCGCGCAGCAGCGCAGCCCCGGACTCGAAGCGGAGGCCAACGCGGTGGCCGCGATGTTCGGGCTGCCGTTGACCGTGATCGACGTCGGCGTCGCGGGCCTCGAACGCGAACTTGAGCGCCTCGTCACGGAAGGCGGCGAAGATCCGTGGCACCCGGGCGGCTGACCACCTTCGGGACCGGTGCCGGATGGCACGGTGGGGGGCGCCGCGGCGCCGTGCCGCTGCTGCGGCACCCGCGCTACGAGGTGTTCCCCACGGCCAGCATCGAGCAGCAGGTGCTCGAATGGGTGCCGCGTGACATCGGCATCACCGGATATCCGCAGAGCCACCCGAGGATCGAGGACGACGTCACCATCCAGGCCATGTGGGACAAGCGGCAGTACGCGACCTACATCGTCAGCAACATATGTTTCGATCCCGCGACCCTGCGGCGATGGATCGCCCGGGTGCGCAGGCGGGGGGTCACCCTGCCGCTGTTCGTCGGCCTCACCGGGCCGATGGACCG
>DATFVJ010000056.1:0-3235 GCA_035260365.1 Streptosporangiaceae bacterium | reverse complement strand
CGCCCGCCGTTCTGCTGCGCAGCCACGGGGTTTTCGCGATCGGGCCCGACCCGCGTTCCGCGGTGAAGGCCGCGGCCATGTGCGAGGACGCCGCGCGGACGGTCCACCTCGCCCGGGCGCTCGGCGACGTCCCCCTGCTCGGCCAGGCGGACGTCGACGCCATGCACGCCCGGTACCAGAACGTCTACGGCCAGCAGGGTTGACGGACCAGGGCCAGCGGAAGGGGATAGGCAGATGACCGAGCGCAAGCCGCGGATCGGCGTCCTCGGGATCATGCAGGCGCTGTACGACGACATGATCCCTGGAATCACCGGCCGGCAGGCCCACTATGCCCAGGACGTGGCCGGCAAGCTCGCGGGGGTGGCCGACTTCGTCGTCGGTGCACCGGTGAAGAGCAGGGAAGACGCCGAGCGGGTCATGCGCGAGTTCACCGGCGCCGACCTCGACGGGGTCCTGGTGATCATGCTGACCTACGGCCCCGCGATGCGGGTGGCACGCCTGTTCAACGACAACCGGCTGCCGGTGTGCCTGGCCAACATCCAGCCGGAGCCGGCCGTCACCCCGGGCTGGGACATGGCCGACATGACCTACAACCAGGGCATCCACGGCGCGCAGGACACCGCGAACGCCCTGGTTCGGGCCGGCCGGCCGTTCCACGTGATCACCGAGGACTGGCGCAGCGAGCGGTTCGAGCAGGAGGTGGGCCGGTGGGCGCGGGCGTCGGCGGCCGTCACGGCGTGGCGGTCGCTGAAGGTGGCGGTCTTCGGCTACGCGATGAACGACATGGGCGACATCAGGGTCGACGAGAACGCCCTGCTGCGCAAGCTCGGCCCCGAGATCAGCTACGTCGCGCCCGGCGACCTGTGGCGGGCGATGCAGGACGTCACCGACGCCGAGATCGGCGACCTTATCGGGTGGGAGAACGAGCGGTTCGAGATCGACCCGCGGCTGCCGGCGGAGGAACGCGAGGATCACGCGAGGATGCAGATCGCGATCGAGCGGATCCTGAGCGAGCGCGGGTACCGCGCCTACTCGACGCACTTCGACGCGATCGGTGCGGACGGGCGGTTCTCCAGGCTCCCGCTCGCGGCCGCTTCCTCTCTCATGGCGCAGGGCTACGGTTACGGCGCGGAAGGCGACGCGCTGGCGGCGACCATGGTCTACGCCGGTCACATCCTGATCGGCAAGGCGCACTTCACCGAGATGTACGCGATGGACTTCCCGTCCGACTCGATCCTCATGAGCCACATGGGGGAGGGAAACTGGCAGGTGGCGCGCGACGACGAGCCCGTGCGCCTGATCAAGCGCTCGCTCGGCATCGGCAAGCTCGGCGATCCGCCGACGTTCCTGTTCCGGATCAGGCCGGGCCCGGCGACCCTGGCGTCGCTGGTCTCGCTCGGCGGTGAGCGGTTCCGCATGGTGGTGTCGGAGGGGGAGGTGCTCGACTCACAGCGCCTGCCCGCCCTCGAGATGCCCTACGGGCAGTTCCACCCGGCGACCGGCGTGCGCCGATGCATGGACGAGTGGCTGCGCGCGGGCGGCACTCACCACATGGTGATGAATCTCGGCCACCGCGGCGCCGACTGGGCGGTCTTCTGCGCCCAGTCCGGCATCGAGTACCGGGCTGTCTAGATTGATCCCGAACGGCTGCCGCGGATGCGGCATCCATTGGGTGCGGGGGATCCCGTGGGGTGGAGCCCCCCGGGGCAATACAGCCGAACGGCTGCCGCCAAGTGCCACGCCCTTTCGAGGTGACACGCTTCTGCCGAAAGCCCGCTACCGCGTGTCACGCCCTTTCGGGGTGACACACTCCGGCCAGAAAGCCGCTACCGCCGCGGCCGAGCCGCGGGCAACTGGCGGTAGCTGCCCGCCACCATGAAGGCGAGGTCGAGCGACTGGCTCCGGTTGAGGCGCGGATCACACGCGGTCTCGTAGCGCTGGTGCAGATTCTCGGCGGCGATCTCGTAGCTGCCGCCGATGCACTCGGTGACGTTGTCGCCGGTGAACTCGATGTGGATCCCGCCGGGATGGGTGCCGAGCGCCCGGTGCACCTCGAAGAAACCGTTCACCTCGTCGAGCACGTCGTCGAACCGCCGGGTCTTGTGGCCGCTCGGCGCCTCGAACGTGTTGCCGTGCATCGGGTCACAGACCCAGGCGAGCTGCGCCCCGGTGGCCGCGACGGCCTCGACAAGCGGCGGCAGGGCCTGCCGCACAAGCTTGGCGCCCATGCGCGTGATGACCGTCAGCCTGCCGGGTTCACGCTCGGGGTCGAGCCGGTTGATCAGTGCGAGAAGATCTGCCGGAGTCGTCAGGGGCCCTATCTTGACGCCGACCGGGTTGTGGATGCGGCGGGCGAACTCGACGTGCGCTCCGTCCAGGGCGCGGGTCCGCTCGCCGACCCACAGGAAGTGGGCGGAGACGTCGTAGGGCAGGCCGGTGCGGGAGTCGATCCTGGTCAGGGCGCGTTCGTATTCGAGCAGCAGCGCCTCGTGGCTGCAGTAGAACTCGACCGCCCGGAATTCCGCCGGTTCCGCGCCGCACGCGCGCATGAACGACATCGCGCGGTCGATCTCGCCGGCCAGTTCCTCATACCGCTGCCCGGACGGGCTCTGCCGCACGAAGTCCTGGTTCCACGCGTGCACCTGCCGCAGGTCGGCGTAACCCCCGGTGGTGAAGGCGCGGCAGAGGTTCAGCGTCGCGGCGGAGTAGTGGTAGGCGGACAGGAGCCGGCGCGGGTCCGGCCGGCGTGCCTCAGGGGTGTAATCGAAGCCGTTGACGGCGTCGCCGCGGTACGCGGGCAGCACGGTGCCGCCGCGCGTCTCGGTGGCGGAGGTCCGCGGCTTGGCGAACTGCCCCGCCATCCGGCCGATCTTGACGACCGGCACGCTCGCCCCGTACGTGAGCACGACGGCGACCTGCAGCAGCGTCCTGAGCTTGGCCCGGACGCCGTCCGCGGTCGCGCCGGCGAACGTCTCCGCGCAGTCACCGCCATGCAAGACGAAGGCCTCGCCCCGCGCGACCGCGGCGAGCCGGTCCTTGAGCAGGTCGCACTCGCCCGCGAACACGAGCGGCGGAAGCCCGGCCAGGTCCTCAAGCGCGGCACGCAGCGCCGCCGGATCCGGCCACTGCGGCTGCTGCGCGGCCGGCCTGCTCCGCCAGGCGTCAAGGGAGTCGAAGTTCGCGGGCGCGGCGGGTACCGATGGCACGGCGTTCACGGATCATCAGGTTAACCCCA
>DATFVJ010000055.1:0-4105 GCA_035260365.1 Streptosporangiaceae bacterium | reverse complement strand
AAGCCCGCCGGTGGTGCCGCCCGAGGTCCCCCTCCACGCCACAGTACGCCGCTCATGGACGTCAGTGTTCATCTCTTAACACATTCTGTTGAACCATGTCCAGACTTGAGTGAACGCGTCGCATTTCCCCCGTCAAGCGCGGTCAAAAGGGCGACCGAACAACCAGCCGCTACGCCGCGATCACGTCACCCGCGAGAGTTTTCATGATCGCGGTAACTTTGGCGAAGCATTCGCTCGAATTACCGCGATCATGAACGCAGGTGCGGCGGCGTCACGCGCTGAGCAGCGGTTGGTGCTTCAGCGCGCAGGCCGGTCTGACCGGTGGATGACCGCATCGCCGACGGCACGTCGATGAGCGGCTGCAGGGTCGCCGTCACGTCCACCGGCTGGTCCGTGGGCCGGTCAGACGCGGAGCATGAGCAGCGGAATGAGCTGGTCGTCCTGGGTCAGCGAACCGTGCATCCCGACGAGCGACGACTCGACCGGCTCGGACCGGGTGGCCACGACCGCCGCGGGACCGTAGGGCGCCGCGACGACGTCACCGATGCGCAGCTCGAATTCGGGCGCCACCTCGCCGAACCAGCCCTGGGCGATCGCCTCTTCCCTGGCCAGCACGCACACCCGGTCGTCGAGCACGCCGCGCCAGGCGGCAAGGACGTCAGCGGCGGCGCCCGGCTTGGCGTAGACATGCCGGGCACGCGGCTCGCCACCAAGCAGCGCGACACCTTCCCGCAGCGCCGGAATGTTGTCGGCGTCGATCCGGTCGTCCGAGCCGACGTCCACCATTCCGTGATCGGCTGTCACGTAGAAGACCGAACCCTCGGGCATGCCGGTCGCGAGTTGCTCGGCCAGCTTGTCCACGTGCGCGAGCTCGTAGCGCCAGGCGTCGGAATCGATGCCATACGCGTGCCCGGTGCCGTCGAGATGCCCGTGATAGACCATCGCGAGACTGGGGTCGCCCGCGCCCCCGCGCAGCGCTTCCTGTGCTCTCGCGGCGAGCTCACCCAGGCTGTTCGCGCCGCGGTAGTCGACGCCGCGGGCGAAGGCGTTGGTCAGGCCACTGCGGCGGAACGCGCTCGCGGCCACGTAGCTGGCGTGCACGCCAGCGGCGGCGGCGCGCTGGAAGATCGTTGGCGCGGGCTGCCAAACCACCGGATCGACCTCGGGATCCCACCGCAACGCGTTGAGCAGCTTGCCCTCGCCAGGCCGGGCCACCTGGTAGCCGAGCATGCCGTGCTGGCCCGGCGGCCGGCCGGTGCCGAGCGAGCTCAGGCTGGTGACCGTGGTGGCGGGGAAGCCGGCCGATATCGGGCCGCCGGTCGCGGCGAGCTCGGAAAGGAACGGCGCCGCCGCCGGGTTCTCACGCAGCAGCTCCCAGCCCAGGCCGTCCACGACGAGCAGGCACACCCGGTCGGCGGCAGGGAGCCCGAGCACGTCTTCCTCGCCGGGGACGCGCAGCGACGCGAGCAGGGAACGGGCCAGGTCGGAAAGCGTGCCACTGCCATAGGGCGGCGGGTTGAGCGGGATCGGCTCGTGCGTCATGCGGGGGCCGTCCTCCGGGTGCCGTCGGCCGTTCAGCCTGATCATCGTGTCACCGCAGTGCGCCGGGAGCAAAACCGATCGCCGCGGCGGTGCCCGGAGACGCCGGCCCGTGCCGGGACGCCCGTCGGCAGAAAGACTTCGCCGCGGGGCGGTCCGTCACGCTCCGAGCCGCGCGGCGGCGGCGGAAAGGGCCTCCGCGAACGCGAGCACCTGCGTGACGCCCTCGGCGCCGTCCGCCGCCTCGCTGACCCTGAGCGTCAGATCGTCAGTCGTGATCGTCCCGGTGTAACCGTGGTCGGCGTCGCAGCTCTCGTCGCCGCAGTGCGCTGGCTCGAGTTCGACGTGCGAAAGCACGTTCCAGCCGATGGTCAGCACCACTTCGGTCGGCATCGTCACGCCCGGTATGTACGACGCGGGGTCAGGTACCACGCGGGTGATCGCGACGGACTGGATCCGCGAGAACCGGACGGCTTCTGTGCTCGTCTCGGCGCTCGGCGCCTCGTTCTCCTCCCCCGGGTGCTCGTCGGTGTGGCTGTAAATCAGCCTGCCCGGCGTGAGCACGAGCACCGTGATGTGGCGGCGGACCTCCATCGCGGGGTCGAAGATGGCGTCGTGCACCACGACGTAGGCCATGACCGGCTCGGAACCGAGCGCGGAAGCGACCGCGTCGGTAACCAGGCCGGGGTAGTACCCGGTGCGCTCGATCGCCGCGCGCAGGTCATCGGCCGTAGCTCGGGTATCCCTCATGTTTCCATCCTGCACCGTCAGGGGAGCAGGTTTCACCTGCGCGGCGGGTATGAGATCACAGCGTTGTCTGGCGCCCGCCGTACGTGCGTCAGGCGGTAAGCGGCGCCTCCGGCGCCCGCGTCACAAAGAGCCTGCTCTACGCTGGTCGGCCATGATCTGGGACGGCTTCAGGCTCGCGGTCGGCCTGCTGACCGCGATCCCGGTGCGAACCGGCCGGGCCGGACGGGCCAGCGGGGCTGACGGGGCCGGCACAGGCGGAGCGGGCGGTGCCGGCACCGGCGGGGCCGGCCGGACGGGTGGCGGATGGAGTGTCAGCAGGCAGACGGCCGCGGCGGCGATGGCGTGGGCGCCCGCCGTCGGCTTGGCGCTCGGTGTCGCCGCGGCGGCCGTCCTGGTCGGCGCGGACCGTCTGCTTCGCGCCGGGCCCCTGCTCGCAGCGGTACTCGCCGTCGTGACGCTCGCGCTGCTGACCCGCGGGCTGCACCTGGACGGCCTCGCCGACCTCGCCGACGGCCTTGGCAGCGGCCGGACGGCGCCTGCGGCGCTCGAGATCATGAAACGCTCCGACATCGGGCCGTTCGGCGTCACGACGCTCGTGCTCACCCTGTTCGTCCAGGTCGCCGCGCTCGCCCAGGCACAGGCGCGTGGGACCGCCAGCATCGCGGGCCACGGTCCCGCGGCGCTCGTGGCGGCGACGGTCACCGGCCGGCTCGCCATCACCTGGGCGTGCCGCCGCGCCGTCCCTGCCGCCCGGCCGGACGGGCTCGGCGCGCTCGTCGCAGGTACGCTGCCGACGGCGGTACCCGCTGTGCTCACCACCGTCGCGCTCGGTCTTGCCGCGCTATGCGGCCGGCTGCTCGCCGCGCCGTCTGGCGATTGGCTGCTGCCCGCGGGGATCGCCGCCGGACTTGCCGTCTCGCTCGCGCTGACCGGCCACGCCGTGCGCCGGCTCGGCGGCATCACCGGGGACGTCCTCGGCGGGCTGTCCGAGATAGCCACCACCGTTTGCCTGATCGTGGCGGCCGTGTGACCCGGCCCGGGGGCGCCGGCGTATTGCCGGGTCACCATGGTCAGGTCACCATGGACCGATGCTGCTGCCTCAGGAGATCGCGACGCCCGCGCTCGTCGTGGACCAGGCACGGCTCGAGCGCAACCTGCGGGGGATGGCGGACTCGGCCGCCGCGCGCGGGATCCGCCTGCGGCCACACGCCAAGACGCACAAGACGGCGGAGATCGCGCGGCTCCAGCTCGACCTGGGCGCCGTCGGCCTCACCGTGGCGACGATCGGCGAGGCGGAGAGGTTCGCAGACGCCGGGGTGACCGATCTCTTCGTCGCGTATCCGCTGTGGCCCTCGCCCGCTCGGATCAGGCGCCTAACGGCGCTTGGGGAGCGGATCAGGCTCCGCGTGGCGGTCGAGTCGATCGAGGCCGCGGCGCGGCTCGCCCGGCTCGCGGCGCTCGCGAGTCCTCCCGAAATCCTCGTCGAGGTCGACAGCGGCCACCATCGGACCGGGGTCGCACCGCGTGGGGCCGGCGAGGTGGCGCTGGCGGCCGCGCGGGCGGGCCTTCCGGTGGCGGGAGTCTTCACGTTTCCTGGCCACGGCTACACACCGGGCGGACGCGAGCAGGCGGCGGCCGACGAGGCAGCGGCGCTCGCCGCGGCCAGTGAGGCGCTGCGGGCCGCCGGGGTCGAGGCCGTCAGCGCCGGCGGAACGGCGCGAATCCGCGACCGCGCCGCCGCCGGCGTCGAGGCCGTCAGTGTCGGCGCCCGCGTGGACGGAGCCGCAGGTGGGGAGCGCAGTGGCGGATCCACACC
>DATFVJ010000054.1:0-19594 GCA_035260365.1 Streptosporangiaceae bacterium | reverse complement strand
CAAGCTCACCGCCATCTTCGGCCTCGCCCGCTACGCCCCCCGGCGCTGAGTTGGGTAATACGCCAAAACCACCCCCGGAACCATAGCTGACCAGCGAAGACAGTCGGCTCTCACCACGATTCTCGGAAACTCGGGCTAGGGTCTCCAGGAGCGTGGCACCGGAAATGTACGTGGCCTCGCTGCCTTCGGAGGCCTCAAAGATCGCTTTCATGACCCGCAGCCGATCGGCCCGCCGCTTCTCAATATCGACCAACGTCGTCTCCTTCGACTCAGTCTGCTGGTTGATGGCGCAGATGCGCCTTAGCCCGCGGGTCCCCCGGGATGCCTCAATCGAGACCAAAATTGAGACCAGCAGAAGACGCCGACGACCACCACGGTGGAGGCCTCCGGCGTATGTACTGGTCAGGGTGGCGGAGGATGCGAGATTCGAACTCGCGAGGGGTTGCCCCCAACACGCTTTCCAAGCGTGCGCCCTAGGCCACTAGGCGAATCCTCCGGGGCAAGCCTACCGGTCCGGCGAACGGGCGCCCGCCGAACCGTCCCCCATGACGGCGCGCACGTTTAAGGCCCGGCGCTGGCCAGCGGAGCCGTTCGGGATCATGGGTGTTCGGCCCGTCCGAGCGAGGCGCCGCCGTATGCCAACTCCGGCCGCGAGTCTTCCTGGTCGGCGGCCTCAGCCCGGATGCGGGCCACTAGACTGTCCCGAGACCCCCCGCATGGCGTGAATCCCGCCAACTCCCCCAGGGCCGGAAGGCAGCAAGGGTACGCGGGCTCTGACGGGTGTGCGGGGGGTCCTCTTTCCTCTTCCAGAACTGGCGAGGACGGGAGCCCATGGCAGGTGGCCCTTCGAGTCTGGCCCTGTATCGCAAGTACCGCCCGGCCACATTTGCCGAGGTCAAGGGGCAAGATCATGTGACAGTGCCGCTTCGGCAGGCGCTGCTCGCCGACCGGGTGCACCACGCCTACCTGTTCAGCGGCCCGCGCGGGTGTGGCAAGACGTCGAGCGCCAGGATCCTGGCCAGGTCGCTCAACTGCGAGCAGGGCCCGACCCCCGACCCGTGCGGCAAATGCGACTCGTGCCTCGCGCTCGCGCCCGGCGGGCCGGGCAGCATCGACGTGATCGAGATCGACGCCGCCTCGCACGGCGGTGTCGACGACGCCCGTGACCTGCGGGAACGCGCCTTCTACGCGCCGGTTTCCAGCCGGTTCAAGGTCTACATCATCGACGAGGCGCACATGGTCACCCGCGAGGGTTTCAACGCGCTGCTGAAACTCGTGGAGGAGCCGCCGCCACACCTGAAATTCGTGTTCGCCACGACCGAGCCGGAAAAGGTCATCGGCACGATCAGGTCGAGGACCCACCACTACCCGTTCCGGCTCGTCGCCCCGCAGATCCTGCGTGAGCTGCTCGAACAGATCCTCGACGCGGAGGGCGTGCCCTACGAGCCCGCCGCGCTGCCGCTGGTCGTCCGCGCCGGCGCGGGCTCGGCGCGGGACGCGCTTTCCGTCCTCGACCAGCTGCTGGCCGGCTCGGGCGCGGCCGGCGTCACCTACGCTGCCGCCGTATCACTGCTCGGCTACACCGACGCGAGCCTGCTCGACGAGACCGTTGACGCGTTCGCCTCCGGTGACGGCGGCGCCGTCTTCCGCGTGGTGGACCGGGTGATCAATGCCGGTAACGATCCGCGCAGGTTCGCCGCCGACCTGCTCGACCGGTTTCGCGATCTGATCGTGCTCGGGGCCGTCGGTGACGCGGACCGTTCTGGACTGCTCGACGGCCCGGCGGATCAGCTTGACCGCATGCGTGAGCAGGTGGCCAGGTTCGGCGCCGCCGAACTGACCCGGGCGGCCGAGGTGCTCAATGCCGGCCTGACCGAGATGCGCGGCGCCGCGTCACCGCGGTTGCTGCTCGAACTGAGCTGTGCGCGAGTGCTGCTGCCCGCCGCCGAGGCCGACGAGGCCGCGCTGCTCGCCAGGCTGGAACGGATGGAACGGCGCCTCGCGCTCGGCGGCCACGCGCCGGCTGACGTCCCTGCGCCGGCCGAGACCTCCGTGCCAGCGGACACCGCTGAGCCGGCCGAGGTCGCCGCGCCGGCGGACGCTGCCGCGCCAGGGCGCGCGGCAGCGGAGCACGGCCAATCCGCGGCAGAAGGTTCGGCGGCGCCGCAGGCCATCCCGCCCGCACAAGAAGCGCCCGCGCAGACTCCGCCCCCGCAGACTCCGCCCGCGCAGACCCCGCCCCCAGCCGCGCCGGCCCAGCCAGGCGGAGCCGTCATCCCCGGTGCCGCTGCTCCCGCGGCCCCACCCGGCGTCATCGACACCGAGTCCCTCCGCGGCGACTGGGCGGGCATCCTCGACGCCGTTCGGCAGGTGCGCAAGGTCTCCTGGATACAGCTCAGCAACGCCCACGTGGCGTCGCTCGAGGACGACGTCCTCACCCTGGAGTTTGCCAGGGACGGAGAGCTGAAGGGCTTCTCCGCCAGCGGCAGCGACGCGGTCCTGGCCCGGGTCCTGCGTGAACGACTGGGCGTGGACTGGCGCGTCCGGGCCGTTCCGGCCGCTGGCCGTGGGCGGCTGGAGACGCCCGGTCTCGTGCCCGGCAGCCACGACCAGGTCACCGCCCACGTCGGCGCGCAGCCTCGCACCCCCGGCGGACGGCGGGCGGACGGCCGGGGCCGGACCGGTGCCGTGGCGGACGGCCAGGCAGGTCCGCCCGGCCCGGCTGGGTACGCGGGCCCCGCCGGCCCGGCAATACCAGCGGATGGGCCGGCGGACGGGCCAGTCGGCGTGGGCGCCGGCGAACCAGATCTGGATGACGAGGCCGAACTTTACGACGTCGCCGCGCACGAGGACGCCGGCCACAACGCCGGCCAGGAAGCCGGCGCCGCCGGCCACGCCGCCGACAGCGTCGGCGGCACCGGCGACGCCGATGACGGGCTGTCGGGCATGGACCTGATCAGGCGCGAACTCGGTGGCCAGGTGATCGGCGAGATCGACGGTTCGGGTGAGCCCGGGCGGCCGTCTTCCAGATAGCCCTCACCCCGCGGGCAAAGCCGGCCGTAAAACCCTGCCGTAAAACCGGCCGCAAAGACCCCGCGACCGGGTCGTGCACCGGCCCGCACACGGCCCCTGTGGAAACGCTGTGCCACCGGCAGAGTACAGGGCATGTGCCTCGCGGTCCGGCAGGCCGTAGGCTCTCAAGTGAATGGCTGTCGTCGTCGAGGGGGCGAAGTGAACCCGGGTGGCCCGTTGAACATGCAGCAACTGCTCGCTGAGGCGCAGAAGATGCAGGAGAAGCTGATGAGCGCCCAGCAGGAACTCGCCGATGCCCTCGTGCAGGGGACGGCGGGCGGCGGGCTGGTGACCGCTACCGTGAATGGTCAAGGTGAGCTGGTTGACCTCACCATCAGCCCGGCGGCGATAGATCCCACCGATCCGACCGAGACCGCGGAGACGCTCGCCGACCTGGTGCTCGCGGCGGTACGAGACGCCAACCGCGCCGTCAGCGCACTCCAGCAGGAGAAGATGGGACCCCTCGCGGAGGGCCTTGGTGGCCTGGGCGGCCTCGGTGACCTTGGCGGCCCAGGCGAGCTTGGCGGACCCGGCGCGCCCGGTCTGCCCGGCATGTGAGGCGCAGACGTGTACGAAGGCGTCATCCAGAACCTCATCGACGAACTCGGCCAGCTACCGGGCGTCGGCCCGAAAGGTGCGCAGCGTATCGCTTTCCACCTGCTGGCGGCCGATCCGGTCGACGTGCGGCGCCTCGCGGCCACCCTGCTCGAGGTGAAGGACCGGGTCAGGTTCTGCCGGAGCTGCGGGAACGTCGCCGAGGAGGAAGAGTGCCGCATCTGCCGTGACACGCGCCGCGACCCGGCGCTGATCTGCGTGGTCGAGGAGCCGAAAGACGTGGTGGCGGTCGAGCGGACCCGCGAGTTCCGTGGCCGCTATCACGTGCTCGGAGGTGCCATCAGTCCCATCGACGGGATCGGCCCTGACGATCTGCGGATCAAGGAGCTGATGACCCGGCTTGCGGACGGAACGGTTACCGAGCTGATCCTCGCCACGGACCCGAACCTCGAAGGTGAGGCGACCGCGACCTACCTGGCGCGGCTGGTGAAGCCCATGGGACTGCGGGTGACGAGGCCGGCGAGCGGCCTGCCCGTCGGCGGCGATCTGGAGTATGCGGACGAGGTCACCCTGGGCCGCGCGTTCGAAGGACGGAGGCTGCTCGATGTCTGACCCACCGGGTGCCGTGCCGCATGTTCCTGGGTGGCGGGCACAGCCAGGCGAGGGCTGGGACGCGCTCGCGGACCGCATCGCGCGAAGTGTCCAGGACTTCCTGGACGGCGTGGAGGCGCTTGCGCGCGGTGAGGGCGGTAACGAGACCGTCTCGCTGCTCCTGCTCGAGGTCTCGCAGATCCAGCTCGCGGGTGCGCAGCTCGGTGCGACCACGGACGTGATCCTGCCCGACAACTCCGAACCCGAGGTGGGAGCCGACCCGGACCTCGACGAGCTGCGGACCGGGCTGGCCAAGCGCTTCGCGCCCTATGACGACTACCTCGAGATCTTCGACCCCTACGCGGACAGCCAGGCCACTTCGTTCCGGCTGTCCGATGACGTCGCCGCCGTGGCGGCCGACCTCGTGCACGGCCTCAAGCACTACCAGGCGGGCCGGCCGCTCGAGGCGCTGTGGTGGTGGCAGTACTCGTACTTCAACCACTGGGGTACCCACGGCGGCGCGGCGTTGCGTGCGCTGCACGCCGTGGTCGCGCACGTGCGGCTGGACGTGGTCGACGAATCCACACCCGGCTGATCACCGCGCGCACCGGGTGAAGATCAAAACATTTACATAACGGCTGCCGCGGATGCGGCATCGTCTGGTGCGGGGGCCCTGCCAGCCCGGGGGGACGACGACCCCCCGGACCCCCCGAGGGCGGCACAGGCATAACGGCTGCCGCGCAGGCGCGCCGCCAGCAGGCCCTGCCGGCATCCCCATTGGGTACCACGCCCGCGGGGCGCCGCGGGCAAGTGCTGCGGCGGCGCGTCACCCTCGCCAGGTGCGGGCCCAGGGACGCCGCCGACACCCGGCCGAGCGGCCCGAGTGGCGAGTGTGGATAAATGAGTCGATTGCCTCTATAGCAGGCTGGATACACTCGGGTCGTCCGCAGAGCAGGCAAGCGAGTCGGCGGCGTGGGCTGCCCGGATCGGGGAGGAGCAGCGCGTTCGTGGCTAACGGAGCGCTTGTCGTGCAGAAATACGGTGGCTCGTCCGTTGCCGACGCGGCCGGCATCAAAAGGGTCGCGCAGCGCATCGTGGCGGCGCGCAAGGCGGGGCATTCAGTCGCGGTGGTGGTGTCGGCGATGGGCGACACCACCGACGAACTCCTCGACCTCGCGCAGCAGGTCAGCCCGCTGCCACCGGGCCGTGAGCTTGACATGCTGCTCACCGCGGGTGAGCGGATCTCGATGGCGCTGCTCGCGATGGCCATCGGCAACCTCGGGTACCAGGGCCGCTCGTTCACCGGGTCGCAGGCCGGGGTGATCACCGATTCCTCGCACGGCCGGGCCCGGATCATCGACGTGGCACCCGGCCGGATCCGCGACGCGCTCGCGGATGGCGCGATCCCGATCGTGGCCGGGTTTCAGGGTGTGTCCCAGACAAGCAAGGACATCACGACGCTCGGCCGCGGTGGCTCTGACACCACCGCGGTCGCGCTCGCCGCGGCGCTTGGCGCCGACGTGTGTGAGATTTACACGGATGTGGACGGGGTTTTCACGGCCGATCCCCGCATCGTGCCGGGTGCGCGGCGCATCCCTCGCATCAGCTACGAGGAGATGCTGGAGATGGCGGCGTGCGGCGCCAGGGTCCTGCACCTGAGGTGCGTGGAGTACGCGCGCCGCTACGACATCCCCATCCACGTCCGGTCGTCGTTCAGCCAGCGGGCGGGCACCTGGGTGACGGGCACCATCCGGGCGCTGCGCAAGGATCACCGAGCAGGGGAAGAACAGATGGAGCAGGCGATCATCTCCGGCGTCGCGCACGACCGGAGCGAGGCGAAGATCACCGTCGTCGGCGTACCTGACAAGGTCGGTGAGGCGGCCAGGATCTTCCGCGCCATCGCCGATGCCGAGATCAACATCGACATGATCGTGCAGAACATCTCTGCCGCCGCGACCGCGCGAACCGACATCTCCTTCACCTTGCCGCGCGCCGACGGCCAGGCCGCGATGTCCCGCCTGCAGCGGCTGCGGGAGGACGTCGGCTTCGAGTCGCTGCTCTACGACGACCGGATCGGCAAGGTGTCGCTGATCGGTGCCGGTATGCGCTCGCACCCGGGGGTCAGCGCCACGTTCTTCAGCGTGCTCGCCGCGGCGGGCGTCAACATCGAAATGATCTCGACGTCGGAGATCCGGATCTCGGTGGTGGTCGACGAGCACGACGTCGACACCGCGGTGACCGCCACCCACACGGCCTTCGACCTCGGCGCGGACCAGGTCGAGGCGGTCGTCTACGGCGGGACCGGCCGGTGAACGGGGCCAAGCCGACGCTTGCCGTGGTCGGCGCCACCGGCGCGGTCGGCACGGTGATGCTGGACCTGCTGTCGACGAGGGCCGATGTCTGGGGGGAGATCCGCCTGATTGCCTCCCGCCGCTCGGCCGGGTCCAAGCGCAAGGTCCGTGGTGAGGAGCTCGAAGTCACCGCGCTCAGCGAGGACGTCTTCGAGGGCGCGGACGTGGCCATGTTCGACGTGCCCGACGAGGTGTCGGCACGATGGGTGCCGGTCGCGGCCGCCCGCGGCGCCGTGGCCATCGACAACTCCGGCGCGTTCCGCATGGACCCCGGCGTGCCGCTGGTCGTTCCCGAGATCAATCCCGAGCAGGTCGCGAACCGGCCTCGCGGGATCATCGCGAACGCCAACTGCACGACGCTTTCGCTGATCGTGGCGGTAGCCGCGCTGCACCGCGCCTACGGCCTGCGGAAGCTTGTGGTGGCCTCCTACCAGGCCGCGTCGGGTGCCGGGCAGGCCGGTATCGACACGCTCTATGCCCAGTTCGGCAAGCTGGCGGGTACCCGCTCCCTCGGCCAGCGCGCCGGGGATCTGCGCGGCGTGGTCGGCGATCTCGGGCCGTTCCCCGCACCGCTCGCGCTGAACGTGGTGCCCTGGGCGGGGTCGCTGAAGGACGACGGCTGGTCCTCGGAGGAGCTGAAGATCCGCAACGAGTCTCGCAAGATCCTCGGCCTGCCGGACCTCAAGGTGTCCGCGACCTGCGTCCGGGTGCCCGTCGTCACCACGCACTCGGCGGCCGTGCACGCCGAGTTCGCCAGCAAGGTCAGCCGGGAGGAGGCGCAGCACGTGCTCGCGGGCGCACCGGGTGTGGTACTGGCCGACGATCCTGAGCACCTTGAATTCCCGACGCCAGCGGATGTCGTCGGCACCGACCCGACCTGGGTCGGGCGGGTAAGGCGCTCACCTGACGACCCGTACGGTCTCGACTTCTTCGTCTGCGGCGACAACCTCCGCAAAGGAGCCGCGCTCAATACGGCGCAAATCGCCGAACTGGTCGCCGCCGAGCTTTCTGGCCGCTGACCGGTCAGCCTTCGTAACCCGCCACTTGGTGAAAGCTCTGAGGCGGTTGCCAGGCGCTGCTCAGCGCGGTCGAACGCGGCATTATCCGCGCTGCTCCGGTCCTCACCTGGGCGCTGCACCCCACCAATGGCCCAGTGATGGGGAAATAGCACCACCGATGGCCCATGGGTGGGCTCTTTGGAGGAGACCGGCGGCAAGTCATCACCGCCGCCGTCGTCCGGGCGTACCGCTGCGGCCGGCCCTCAGCCGAACCCTGGACCGCCCTGGCCGATGACGCCCCCACCGGGGCCATCGATGTTGCCGCGCCCACGACCGGGCCGCCGGGGCCGCCCGGCCCGGCGCTCCACGCCGGCGCAGCACGGCAGTGCAGCACGGCAGTGCAGCACGGCAGCGCAGCACGCCAGCGCAGCACGGCAGTGCAGCACGCCAGCGCAGCACGCCAGCGCGTGTCCGAAACCACACCGGTCGCATCGGCGGCCCCCGCTGCGGCCGGTGTGGCGGCCCATCAGCGCCGCGGATCACAGGTGCCATGACCCCCGCGATCCGCGGCACCGTCCGGCGCGGCGCGCTGCGGCCAATCCAGCCGCGTCAGGGGGGAAACGCGGTGTCATGGTGCGTTATTGCGGGGGGTCCGCAATGGCGGTTCAGGGCCCGCTGGGTCGCCGCCACCGTCGGCGGCACCCGCCCGGCCAGCACCGTCCCTCAGACCGCATGAAGTCCCCCGACAAGACCCACACCCATGGCCCATATGGCCCATTGGTGGGGTGCCCACCCGGTAATGGCGGGCTTGCGGCCGGCCGCGCTGACCCGGCGACGTTGCTTGCTGCTCCTCGCCCGGGCTCGCCGTTGCCCCTTTGGCTGGTCGTGTGCTGCTTCCTGCTGTGCTGTCCGCCTGGCGGTGCCTGGTCGCGCCGCGGGAGCGCCGACGCCCCTGGTGAGCCTTGGGATAGCGAATGAGGTCTGGGAAACGTCCAGGGCCTGTGACTTCAGGGGGGATCTCATCTGCGACAAGTTACCGTGATCATGAAAGTGAGCGGCAGTAGGCGTTTCTTGGGACGCCGCGGCACGGGTCAGGCATGTTCGGCAGCCGGGGCAGCGGCGCGATGGTGATCGCGGTCTGCTGCGGGTAGTGGGCGCTGGGGTCCGGGCAGGTCAGGAAGCCGGTGGCGCAGATGAGCTGATCGAAGAGCGCCTGGTCGTTGACGGTTCCCGCGGCGCCGCACGGCGGGCCGTCCACGGCCGCGTCTTCGATCCCGGCGGGTGTGGAGGTGAGGGTGCCCGAGGTGTCGGTGTTGCGGAAGAAGCAGTTGCGCGGCGCCGGCGATTGCGGGATGAGCGCCTCGGTGGCGAGGTCTCCGTTGGTGGCATTGCCGAAGAATCCGTCTCCGGTGAACCTGTTGCCGTAAACGAGGCTGCCGCGCGCGGGGAACAGGCACCAGCCGCTCAAGGGTACGCCGGGGAAACCGCCCTGGCAGTCCGACCCGGGCGGCGGTGTCTCCGGGTCGGGGTAGTCGTGGGTCACGATCCCCCACGAGCCCTGGCGCACGATGACGTTTGCGCGGACGGTGTCGTAGCTGCCGCCGGAGATCTCGATTCCCGCGCCGACGGCGGGCATGAGCCCGCTGGTGGGCGCGTTGGCGTTGTTGTTGTCCGCGATGTAGTTGTGCTCGATGACCATGCAGGACCTGGTCTGGCTACCGGGACAGCGGCCGTCCTGCGGCGGCGGCGCGTCGTCGTTGTTGAGCGAGTTGGGCGCGATGCCGGCGCGGTTGTGGTCGAACACAGAACGGGTGATGATCAGGCGGCCGCCCGCGTTGGTGCCGGAGTAGCCGAGGGCTGAGTTGGTCCCCCGGTCGAAGGCCAGCACGGTGTCGCAGGTCCGCTGGCAGGCGCCGACGTAGTACGCCGCGTCGGCCATGTTCGACGCGTAGGAAGCCGCGATCAGGCCGGGGCCGCGCGCGTTGCTCACGAAGATCCCGTACTGGGCGAGCGGCGCGTTCGGCACCTGGTGGATGTCCGGGCCGTACATCGACGTAGCAGTCAGGTAGCTGCCGTAATACGCGCCCATCCCGATCTTGCCGCTGCCGCTGCCGCCGTTCCACCAGATCTCGTTGCCGTGGCCGCTCGCACCGGACAGGTAGTCGCACACGGTCAGGTTCTGGATCGAGACCCCGCTCGCCTGCCACACGACGATGCCGTCCCGCGGCGTGTAGTCCTGGAGCGCCGGGTCGGACGGACACGGGCGGCCGCTGGGCCCGTCGCTGCCGTCGATGATCACCCTGTTGCGGTCGAGCCCGCGGATGTGCAGGCCCGGGGTGCTGATCCAGACTCCGGCAGCCCAGGCGGCGTTCTTCTCGTGGTAGACGCCCGGCCAGATCAGCACCCAGTCACCTGGCCGTGCGGCGTCCACCGCGGCCTGGACCGTGCCGTAGTGCCGCGCCCGCGGGCAGCGCTGTGTGGTGCCGTTGCAGACCAGCAGCGCCCGCGCCCGGCCGTGGGCGGGCTGAGCGCCGCCCGCCGCCGCGGGCAGCGGAGCGAGGGCGCCGAACGTGAGCGCGGCGGCCGACCCGATGACCAGCCCGGCGACATAGCGGCCGCGCCTGCCGAACCGTCGCATCCTGGCCTCCGATCGTCGCTGCACCGCCGCGGGGGTAGCGGATCACGATGGTGATCGCGGGTGGGCCCGTCGAGTAACGACGCTGCGCAGCGTAGACCGGCCCGGCCCGGCTGAAAAGCCCTAGTTAGCACTATGTTGCGTCCGCTGGTTGTCCGGCGTGACGGCCGAAGGCCACGAGGCAGGGCTCGGGTGCGGCGGGTGGCATGAGCAAGATCCCGAACGGCTGCCGCGTGGCGCGTCCCGTCTCGTCAGACTCCGCCGCCACCGTCTGGGCCGCCACCGTCTGGGCCGCCACCGTCTGGCTGGCCCGCCGCGGTCGCGCTCGGCGCGAGCCGCGCCAGGTGGCCGGCGAGCCGGTCCAGCGGCACGGCCGTCTGGTCGCCCGTGATCATGTCGCGGACGGTCACGGTGGCGTCCGCGTGCTCGGTGCCGCCGTAGATCAGGGACCAGCGGGCGCCACGGTCGCTCGCCCACTTGAGCTGCCGGCCGAGCTTGCCTGACGAGCCCAGGTAGACGCTCGCGCGAAGACCCGCGCCGCGCGCGGCGGCAGCGAAGGTGAAGCCCTGGGCGGCGTATTCATCGCCGAGGACGGCCACCGCCACGTCGAGACTGCTCGTGCCGCCGCTCCCGTCGTGCGGGATCAGCGCGAGGATCCGGTCGATCCCGAGCGAGCCGCCGACCGCGGGCACGTCGGGCCCGCCCAGGGCCTCGATCAGGTGGTCGTAGCGCCCGCCGGAGGCGATCGAACCGGCGACGCCCGGCGCGACCACCTCCCAGATGGGGCCGGTGTAGTAGCTCAGGCCGCGCACGAGCCGCGGCGTGAAAACGACGCGCTCCTTCGGCATCAGGTCGCCCACCAGTTCGAGCACCCGATCGATCTCCGCCAGGCCGGCCGCGCCGGCTTCGGTGGGCTCGAGCGCCGCGCGCACGGCAGAGACCGCGTCAGGTCCGGTCATCACCCCGACGAGTTCCGCGGCGGTCTCGGGTGCGAGGCCACGGCCGGCGAGTTCGGCGATGACCTGGCCAGGGGTGAGTTTGTCCAGCTTGTCCAGGGTGATGAGCACGCTCGGGCCGAGTTCTTCCGGCACGCCGAACGCCTCGAGCAACCCGGAAAGCGCGCGCCGTGAGTTGAGCAGGAAGGTGAACTCGCCGATCCCGAGCGCGGTGAGCACGTCGTTGACCGCACAGATGATCTCCGCGTCGGCGAGCGGGGAGACCGAGCCGAGCGTGTCCAGGTCGCACTGGACGAACTCGCGATAGCGGTCCTTGCCCGGCCGGTCGGCGCGCCAGACCGGGCCGATCGCATACCGTTTGAACGGCCACGGCAGGCGGCTCCCGTAGGCGGCGGCCACCCGTGCGAGCGGGACCGTCAGGTCGTAGCGCAGGGCCAGGTCCGCCTCGCCGGACGCCTCGTGCTCGCCGCGGCGCAGGATCTTGAAGATCAGCTTGTCGCCCTCGTCGCCGTACTTGCCGGTGAGCACGTCGAGCCGTTCGAACGCGGGTGTCTGCAGCGGCTCGAACCCGTACCGCGTGAACACGGCGCGGATGGTCGCGAACGCGGCTTCGCGTAGCCCGAGTTCTGCGGCGAGGAAGTCACGGGTCCCCGAGGGGGGATCGAACTGCGTCGGCATGCGCCTATGTTCCCCGACGCGGGTGCGCGGCGTCACATCGGTTTACCGCGCCGCGGGCCGGCCGACGGGGCGCGGAATACCATGTGCCCGCTTACGGTCGTTATCTACGGGGCCCAGTGGTCGTATCCGTGGGGCGAGCGCGACGCCTGCCCCGCGGCGCCGAGCGCGGCGACACAGGAAGGAGCGGTGCGGTGACCCGCCGTGGCTGGGTGCTCTTCACGCTGATGAGCGTGATCTGGGGTATCCCGTATCTGCTGATCAAGGTCGCAGACGGCGGGGTTTCCGTGCCGGTCCTCGTGTTCGCGCGGACCGGGATCGGCGCGCTCATGCTGCTGCCACTCGCGCTGCGGCGCCGCGAAGTTCGTGCGGTGCGCGCGCACTGGCGCTGGCTGGTGGTGTTCGCCACGGTCGAGGTCATCTTGCCGTGGGTCCTGCTGTCGGACGCGGAGCGCCGGCTGCCGAGTTCGCTGACCGGGACGCTCATCGCGTCCGTGCCGATCATGGGCGCGGTGTTCGCGCGCCTGACCAGCGACAGCGACCGGCTCACCGTGGTGCGGTGGGTGGGCCTCGCGCTCGGGCTCGGCGGCGTGGTGCTGCTCGCCGGGCCTACCGCCCGCGGCGGGGACGCCTGGGCGGTGACGGAGGTGCTGCTCACGGCCCTCGGCTATTCGATCGGCCCGCTGATCGCCAGCCGCAAGCTGAGCGCGGCGCCCAGCCTCGGTGTGAACGCGGTGTGCCTGTCGCTCGCCACCGTCGTCTACGCCCCGTTTGCCGCGCTCACCTGGCCGCACGTGATGCCGGACGGCAGCGTGATCGCGTCCATCGTGGCGCTCGGCGTGGTGTGCACGGGCGCCGCCTTCGTGCTCTTCTTCCGGCTCATCGCCGAGGTGGGCCCGGCCAGGGCGACCGTGATCACCTACGTCAACCCCGCGGTGGCGGTCGCCCTCGGGGTGGCCGTCCTCGGTGAGCGCCTGACCCCGGCGATCGCGGCATCGTTCGTGCTGATCGTCGCCGGGTCCTTCTTCGCGACACGGCCCGGCCACGCCGCGCCACCCGAACACCGGGCGGAGCAGCCGGAGGAACGGGCGGGGCGGCCGGAGGAAATGGTGCAGAAAAGGCCGGGCGAACCGGCTTCCCTCCTGGCGCCGACGCCTTCCGGCGACGCCGACTGAGCCGCAGCGAGGTCTCCTTCCCGCCGCGCGGCCTTCCTTTCTTATCGCGGCGGACTGGCGCGTGGCTGGTATCCATGTTGCGGCAGTGGCTCCTGTGCGCGTCCAGGCGGTGGCCGGGTAGGCGAAGCCGCCGCGGTCTGACTCAGCGCCGGCCGGAGGAGACGGCGCCGGAGACAGCGGCGCCGTAGACGGCGTTGCTGCAGGCAGCGTTGGTGTAAGTAGCGTTGCTCGAGGCGGCGTCCCCGGGCGTTCGGGCAGGCACCGGCTTCGCCCCTCGTCATCATCACGAGGCGTACTGTTGTCCCTATTGTCTGTTTGCGCACCGTCGTTTGCCCGCACGTTGCCCGGGGGGTGAAGGTGGACCCGGCCCGCGCCAACGCCGACGGACCAGATTCGGCGGCATACGAGGCGATGTTCGCGCACGCGCTCGACGGGGTCATGTTCACCACGCCGGACGGGCAGATTCTCGCCGCCAACCCGGCCGCCTGCGAGATGCTGCGGATGAGTGAGGAAGAGATCTGCAGCGGGGGGCGTGCGGGCATCGCCGATCCGGCCGACCCCCGGTGGCCTGCCGCGGTGGCCACCCGGGCCAGAGACGGGCGGGTACGCGCCGAGCTTTGGATGCTGCGCGGCGACGGAACGCGGTTCGTCGCGGATTTGTCGTCCGCGGTCTTCGCGGACGCGGCTGGGAATCCGCGCACGTGCACCATGTTCCATGACATCAGCACGCGCTGGTTGGCCGAGCAGCGGCTGCGCGCCATCAACGAGCTGAACCGCGCGCTGCTCGCCGGTGCGGCGCCAGGCAGGATCATGGCGATCACCGCCAAGCGCGCACGTCAGATGGTGGACGCCACCCATGGCGGGGTGCTGACCGTCGGGCGGACGCCCGGCTCTGTGCTGATCGCGGCCGCGAACGGCCCGGGCATCGCCCACTACCTCGGCGCGGAGTACGTGCCAGGGACCCTGGCGGGACGGATCATGGAAGCCGGCCGGCCCGTCCAGATCACCGACCTGTCCGCGCACGCGGCCGTTTCCCGTGACGTCACACGAATTCGCCTCGGCCCGGTGCTGATGGTCCCGATGACCTCCGCCGACCGCAGCTTCGGCCTGCTCGTCGTGGCCCGGCCGGTCACCGCCGCCCCGTTCAGCGACGAGGAGTTGCAGGTCGTGGCGATGTTCGCCGAGTCCGCGGCGGTGGCGCTGGCCTACGGCGACGCACGCGCCGACGCGCAGCGGCTGGCGGTCCTCGCCGACCAGGACCGCATCGCCCGCGACCTGCACGACCGGGTCATACAGCAGCTTTCGCGATCGGGCTCAACGTGCAGGCGGCGCAGCGCCTGGCGGGTGAGCACGTAGCGGATCGCCTCGGCCGTGCGGTCGCCGACATCGACGACACCATCGCGGATGTCCGGGCCACCATCTACGATCTGCAGCCGCCACGCAAGGGGAGCCTGGTCAGCGAGGTGCACGCCCTCGCGGCCGAGGCTGGGGAGGTGCTCGGTTTCCTGCCCCGGGTGGTGCTGCACGGCCGGGTGGACACGCCGGTCCCTGCGTTGGAGCAGGTGCTCACCGTGCTCAGGGAAGCGCTGAGCAACGTCATCCGCCACGCGAACGCCAGCGCGGTGGAGGTGACGATCGCGGTTGGCGACGAGGTGTCGCTTGTGGTCACCGACAACGGGATCGGCCTTGCCGAAATGTCCGGCGCGGGTAACGGCATCCGCAACATGACCCAGCGGGCCCGGGCCCTCGGCGGTGACCTCCTGATCACCTCGGCGCGGCCCAGAGGCACAAGGCTCGAATGGCGCGCGCCAGCGCCGGCGGCCGATCCGCCGGCAGCGCCCACCGCTCCGGCTCCGCCTGCGGCCGTGCCGCCTGCGGCCGTGCCGCCTGCGGCTGGGCCGCCTGCGGCTGGGCCGCCTGTCGCGATGCCGCCTGGCGCACCTGGTGGCGCCGACGCGGTCCCGAGCGGCTGTTAGCGTCCCATGATTACCGGCGAGGTCACCAGGGCGGCGATCGCCTCCGTCGAGCCGCTGATCGGCCCCTACCTGCGCCGCACCCCGGTCGTCCGGGTGGACAGGGCCGACTTCGGGCTCGAACCAGGGCCGCTCGTGCTGAAACTCGAACAGCTGCAGCACAGTGGGTCGTTCAAGGCCCGCGGAGCGTTCGCCAACCTGCTGCTGCGCGACATTCCCGCGGCCGGGGTGGTGGCGGCGTCGGGCGGCAACCACGGCGCCGCGGTCGCCTACGCCGCAATGACGCTCGGCGTGCCCGCCCGGATCTTCGTGCCCGAGGTCTCGTCCCCGGCCAAGATCGCCCGGATCCGCGGCTACGGCGCCGATCTGGTCGTGTCGGGCGGCACCTATGCCGACGCTCTGGAGGCCAGTGCGGCCTGGATCGCGACCTCAGGAGCGCTGCCCGTGCACGCCTACGACCAGATCGAGACGATGCTGGGAGCCGGCTCGCTGGCGATCGAACTCGAGCGGCAGACGGCCGGCGCGGACCTGGACACGGTCATCGCCAGCGTTGGTGGCGGCGGGCTGCTCGCCGGAGTCGCGGCGGGATACGCCGGGAGGGTGCGGGTCCTCGGGGTCGAGCCCGAGGGCGCGCCGACGCTGACCAGCGCGCTGCGGGCCGGTCATCCCGTCGACGCGGTGGCGGGCAGTGTGGCGGTGGATTCACTCGCGCCCCGGCGCGTCGGCGACCTTACCTTCCCGGTGATCGCGAAGTACGTGGACGAAGTGCTGCTTGTCAGCGACGAGGCGATCCTGCGTGCACAGCAGTTGCTGTGGGACCGGCTGCGCGTGGTCGCCGAACCAGGGGGGTGTGCCGCGCTCGCCGCCGTCATCTCCGGCGGCTACGTTCCGGCCGCGGGCGAGACGATCGCGGTGATTATGAGCGGCGCGAACACGACCGCGGTGGATTTCACCCGCTGAGCCCAGCCGCCGTACCGCCCGCAGCCGGGGAATGCGGCCCGGCACGCAGCCCGCCGGCCAACTTCCCACCCGAAAACGTCATTTTTCCGCCCGGTTTGTCCGGGTACGGCAACCGTTTCGGGTGGGAAGTGGGTGCCGGGCCCTTTCTGCAGGCGCGCCTGGCGCCGTCACCGTTACCTCTCGGGCCACGCGGCTGCCGTCGAAGCTAGTGCCATTTAACATGGTGCAGGCTGGCCGGCAAAGAAGATCAAAGGGTCAGAGGCGCTATTACCCCAGCTCACAGGCTTTATCAATACGCACCGTAACGGGCAGCTCGATGAGGTAAACGGTATTGACAACTTGATGATCAGTGGAGGTTAATTCGTACAACCAAGGTCGTCCGCAGCGAGCGCGGGAACCCGGACGGAGGAGGTCCGTGATGGCCGAGGACTCGGGTGCCGTGGCCGCACCCGCCGTGCGGGCGCCCGTGGGCGAGCGGATCGGGCGGGCCAACCTGCGCACGGTCGAGGCCTCCGGCCTCAGCCTGGCCGGGCTCGCACCCACGATGGCGATGGCGCTCGGGACCGCGTTCGCCGCCTCGGAAGCGGGCGGCGCGGTGCCGCTGTCCTACCTGCTCGCCATGATCGGCTCATTCTCGCTCGCGTTCGTCGTGGTCAGGTTCGCCCGCCGCTACGACGTGGCGAGCGGAGTCGCGTTCACCTACGTGCGCGCGTCTCTTGGCAAGCTGGCGGGTTTCGTGACCGGCTGGCTGTACGTCGCGGCGTGGCTGTCCTCCACGGCGGTCGTGCTCGCCATCGGCGGGGTGTCGTTCAGCGCGCTGCTCGCGCGCAACTCGGTCAACATCAGCTGGGCGTGGATCTTCCTGGCCGAGTTAGCGATCGTGACGGCGCTCAACTACCTCGGCGTCCGGCCGTCGGTCCGCCTGCTCGTCCTGCTCGAACTGGTCTCCATGGCGACCCTCGCCGGTGTGATGATTCACGTCATCGCGGTCGGCGGCGCCTCGGGACTGTCGTGGCGGCCCTTCGATCCGTCGCTCTCGCCCAAGGGCTGGAGCGGCATCGGTTACGGGATGATCTACGGCTTCTCCGGTTTCGCGGGCTTCGAAGCCGCGGCCGCGCTCGGCCGGGAGAGCCGCGACCCGCGCCGGGTCATCCCGCGTGCGATCATCTTCTCCCTGCTTGCCGCCGCGGTCTTCTACATCCTCGTCACCTACGCGCTTTCCATCGGCTACGGCATCACCCACGCGGGAACCTGGGCGGGCGACCCGGCGCCGCTCGACACCATCGTCGGCAGGTTCAGCGGCTCGGCCTGGGCGCAGACGATCGACGCCATGGTCGCCATCAGTGCGTTCTCTTCCGGCCTTGGGCTCGTCACGCTGTCCACGCGCGTGCTGTTCGACATCAGCCGGGACGGGCAGGCGCCGCGTGCCCTCTCCTGGCTGCAGCCCCGCTTCGCCACCCCGTACGTCGGCGTCATCCTCGCAGCGGTGATCGCGCTCGTCCTGGCGCTCGCCGTGGGCCTGGCCACCACCCCGAGCACCATGATCGGATTCCTGGCGGGCGCGAACACGCTCGGCCTGATCCTGGTCTACGTCGTGATGTCGCTCGGTGCGCTGTGGGCGTTTTTGCCCAGCGTTTACGCGCGCGCGGAATCGGCGGGCGCGGCGGTCCTCGGCATCGGCGTACCCGTGGTGGCGGTGGGGCTGCTTGGCTACGCCTTCTATGCCTCGGTGGTGCCGCAGCCGGCCTTCCCCTACAACCTCACCCCGGTCGCGGTCGCCGGGGTCGTGCTGATCAGCCTGATCGCGGCCGCCATCATGAAACGGCGTGGGTCGGAGCCCGACTTCGGCCGCCGCGGGACGTGAGCGGCATGGCATGGTCATGACGGGGATCGCCGCCCGAGGCGTACGTATCGCGGCCGAGTTTCGCCGCGGCACGCCGGCGCTGGCGCGCCTCGTCCGCGGAAGGGCCCCCGTTTACATGGACGCGCCCGGCGGATCACAGATGCCCGAGTGCACGGCGCGCGCGATGTCGGATTACATCTGGCGGGGTATGGCGAACCGCCACTGCGCGTTCGAGACGAGCGTGGAGACGGAAGCACTGCTCGCCCGGGCGCGGCAGCAAGTCTCCTCGCTGCTTGGCGCGGATGGTTACGTCATTGTCTTCGGGCAGAACATGACGTCCCTGACGTTCGCGCTCGCCGCCTCGCTCGCGCGGGACTGGCGCCACGGCGGCGAGCGCGATCAGATCGTCGTGTCCGAGATCGATCACCACGCCAACGTCGATCCCTGGCGCTCGGTCGCCGCGGACAAGGGCCTGCACCTGCGCTGGCTCAAGGTCGATCCCGGCCTCGTCGGCCTCGACACCAGCCGGCTCGATGGCGTGATCACCCCGCGCTGCCTGGTGACCGCGGTCGCGCTCGCGTCCAACGCGGTCGGCACGATCCAGGACGTGGCAGCCATCGCCGAGCGGACCCGGCAGGCCGGCGGCATCACGGTGGTGGACGGCGTGCACGCGGTGCCGCACACGCCGGTGGATGTCGCGGCGCTCGGCGCCGACGTGTTCCTCTGCTCCGCTTACAAGTTCTTCGGCCCGCACGTCGGCATCATGGCCATCCGCGCGGACCTGGCCGAGCGGGTGCGTTTCTACAAGGTCGCCCCCGCTCCGCAAACCGGTCCGGACCGAGCCGAGCTTGGTGCGCAAAGTCACGAGGCGATCGCTGGCCTGTCCGCGACCCTGGATTTCATCGCCTCGCTCGGTGCGGGCGAGACGGTCAGGGAACGCCTGGTCGCCGCCATGCGCGCGATCGAGGCGTACGAGGACGGCCTCGCGAGCTCGCTGCAGGCCGGTCTGGCGTCCCTGCCGGGTGTCACGGTCTACCGCGCCCCTGCGGGGGCTGCGAGGACGCCGACGATCGCGTTCACCACGGCTCGAGCGGACCCGGCCCATGTGGCCAGGGTGTGCGCGGAGGAGGCTATTTTCGTGACGCACGGTGACTTCTACGCGACAACACTCGCCGCGCGGATGGGCGTATCCGGATCGGGCGGGTGGGTCCGCGCCGGGCTGGCGCCCTATATCGGCGAGGCCGAGGTCGGCCGCGCACTCGCCGTGCTCGAGCGGGCGTCATGCGCATGACACAGTCCCAAGACGCGCTTTCTCGCCGCGCGATCAGTGCTGGCCCCGGGGGCTCCACCCCAGGGATCCCCGCACTCCTGGCGTACGCCCGCGCCGCCCGGGTGGGCGATCGACGGAGGACTCAGTGATGGAAATCGCCGGAATGCACCACATGGGGCTGACGGTCACCAGCCTTGCGCGGTCCCTTGCGTACTACAAGGAGATGTTCGGGCTGGAACCGGAATTCATCGCGACGGGTGACGGGGAAGACCTCAGCCGCGCGGTCGGGATCCCGGACGCCAAGCTCACCTTCGCTTTCCTGCGCGTGGGCGGCGGAACCGTCGAGCTGATCGAATACGGCAACGAAAGACGAACAAGCTACGACGGCAGAAACTGCGACGCCGGCACGCCGCACCTGTGTTTCGACGTCCCTGACATCGACGCGGCCTATCGTGAGCTGCGGGACAAGGGAGCGGACTTCTACGCGGAGCCGTTCAGGATCACTGGCGGGCCGCTGCACGGATGCGCGTTCGCCTACCT
>DATFVJ010000053.1:0-3761 GCA_035260365.1 Streptosporangiaceae bacterium | reverse complement strand
ATGAGCTGGTTCGCCTCCCCGGTGTAGGGGTTGGCCGCTGTCAGGCTGCCCACATCGCGCTCAAGCGTGCGAACCTGCGGGGTGTTCGGGCCCGGCTTGCCCGTAACGTAGAACTCGGGCGCGGTGTCGCTCTCCAGGCTGAACGGCGTCGTGTTGTTCTTCTGCGCGGCGAGCATGTTAGTGATGTTCCCGTTGAGCTCACCGAAGGACCCTGCCGGGTAGGTGCACAGGACGTCCGGCGTCACCGTGGTGCCGGAGACCGTGGCGCCGTCGCAGTTCGCCGGCGTGGGCTGGATCGACCGGCCGACGTTGGCGCCCGCCTCGTGGTCGCCCTCGTCGGAGCTGACGAGGAACAGCGAGTTCGCCGCGGTGATCCCGGCCGCGGCGAGGCGGTTGAAGAAGGTCTCGAACGCCTGGTCGTAGTACTGCGCCTGCGCGACGTAGCAGGCGCTGCCGCTGCCGAGCGCGGACGGCGCGCCCTGGCAGGCGGTAACGCCGCTGATGTGCTCGTTGCCGTGGATGTCAGCGAGGTACCCGTAGACGACGGGCATGCCTGACTCCACCATGTCCGCCGTGTAGGCGAGCGTCTGGGCGGCGTTGATGGGCCCGAAGCCGGGGAAGCCCGGGTGGTTGGTGAGGAACGCGCCGTTGATCTGGTTCCCGTTGAGGTCGACGAGGTTGCCCGCGGCGTTGGTCACCTGGTAGCCGTTGTGGGTGAGGTTCGGCGTCCCCGCGCCGAGTTGCGGCGCGATGTACCTGTGGCCGAACAGTCCCTGGTAGCCGGTGTATCCACCGGGCTCGTCGGGCAGCACGTCGGGAACGGCGGTCGGCGTGGGGCTCGTCTGACCGAACTTCACCCCGGTCGCCGTGGAGCAGAAGGCGCTGCCGCGGGCGCAGTGCACGGCCACGCCGACGTAGTCGGCAACCTCCGCGTCCTTGAAGGGGTCGTTAACGTCGGCGATGAGCTGCTGGTTCTCCGGCGAGCCGGGGCCGAACACCTTCGGAATGTCCACGCTGGTGTTCTCCAGGACCATGTTCGCCGTGGAGACGTCCCCCACATCGCAGCCGGCGCGGGTGAACGGCACCCACGGGGCCGGCGTGATCGCGGCTGGCGCCGGCGCGGGCTTGGTCGTCGCCGGTGGTGACGCGGCGTAGACCATGGACGGGTTCGTGTCGTGCCCGGGGTTCGGCGCGGACGCCGTGTCGAAGATCGGGTCCGTCCAGTAGGCGAACGAGCCCGCCTGGTCGGTGGTGCCGTCGGCGTTGTAACTGTTGTAGCTGTTGCTGATCGGCATGCCCTGCCGGTCGCCGTACAGGCCCGTATAGGTCGTCAGGCTGTCGTTGGCCGTGTGCGCGATCAGCGGGGTGTGGTTGTTCGACGCGAGGGTGCCGTTGTGCTCGAGGAACCGCAGCAGGTGCGGCATCATCTCGAGGTCCGAGGGGACGTTGGGGTTGTCGCGGAAGAAGTGAACATTGTCGAACGTTAATTCGATCACGTGCTTGACGCCGCCGCCGAGATGGCAGCCGCTGTCCACGGCGGCGGCCGCCGCGGGCCGCTGACCCGCGGCGTAGCCCGGCGCGCCGGCGGCGGCGATGCTGAGCCCGCCCACCAGCGTCACCGAGCCCGCGAGGGCAGCGACCCGGGTGCCCACCCGCCACCGCGGCTGTTGTTCGCGCATGATTCCCTCCTATGCTCAGCCCACCCTGATATCCATATCCCCGGACGCGCCGCCCGTGAGCGTCCCGCCCGCTGACGCTAGAAGCATGTACCGAACTCCTGGCGACGGGAAGGCGGCACGCGCGATAACTCGCAAGGGTGATCACGTGCCGGCGGACGGCAAGGGGCCGGCGCCGCCAGCGGATCAGGCCGGCCTTGACCGCCACGAGCCAGCGGCGCCGAGCGGGACGCGCGCTCGTGACATCCGCCGGCCAAGCGGGAGGATTCGTGTGATTCTGTTCACTCTCGTCCTTATGTAGCCGAACTTGTTTCAGTGCTGACCCGCGCGGCGACCCACGAAGCGAGGATGTCATGGACCGCGATCCGAATAACCCGCACCCAGCCGACGGGCCCGCAGCGGCCGGGGCCTTCGTGCCCGGCGTGGCCGGCCAGCCATCGCGCCGCCAGGTGCTGCGCGGCGCCGGCGCCGGTGCGGTGAGTACGAGCTGAAGAAGGATCGCGACCCGGGGGTTCTGGCCGGGCGGGTTCCTGTGGTCAGGCCAGGACTATATCGGCGAGCCGACCCCCTACGATGTCTTCCCCGTCAAGACGTCCTTCTTCGGCGCCGTCGACACGGCGGGTTTCGGCAAGGACGCCTACCACCTGTTCAAGAACCAGTGGACGGCCGGCCCGATGGTCCATATCGTGCCGATGAACTGGACGGACCACCCGCCGGGCGAGGACGTGGCCGTCTGGGTGTACAGCAACGTGGCGACGGTCGAGCTCTTCCTCAGCGGCACGTCGCTCGGGGCGAAGACGTTCGACCGCAAGGTCGCGACGTACGGCATGGCCTACCTCGAGACGGCCGGGCCGACCGGCGACAACGACGACTACCCGTCGGGCAGCTATACGAGCCCGAACGGCAGCAGCGGCAAGCTCCACCTCACCTGGAACGTGCCCTTCCAGCCGCGTCAGGCTGGACATGACAAGTCCCGCACCCGGCACGTCGACGGGATTCCTGCAGATCACCGAGCTACAAGTGGCCCCGGCCGGCGGCTAGCCGGCCGGGCCGCCAGGGGCGAGGAGTTCCTCGATCACCGTCGCGAGCGCGCGGAACGCGCGCCCGCGATGGCTGATCGCGTCCTTCTCCGCCGGATCCATCTCGGCCAGGGTCCTGGTATCACCCTCCGGGACGAAGATCGGGTCGTAACCGAACCCGCCACTGCCGCGCGGGGCCGTGGTGAGGCGGCCGGCCAGCTCACCCGTGACGACACGTTCGGCGGGTGGCCGGCCCGAAGGCGGCGCCGTGTCCCACGACCCGGGGATCACGAGCGCGGCGGCGCAGACGAACCTGGCGCCGCGCCGCGCGGCCGGCACGTCCGTGAGCTGCGCCAGAATGAGCGCCAGGTTGGCCGCATCGTCGCCGTGCCGGCCGGCCCAGCGGGCGGAAAGCACCCCGGGCATCCCGTTCAGCGCGTCCGCGGCGAGCCCGGAGTCGTCCGCGACCGCGGGCAGGCCGGTGAACGCCGCGATCGCACGCGCTTTGAGCAGTGCGTTCTCCTCGAAGGTGCAGCCGGTCTCCGCGGCCTCGGGCGCGCCGCGGTAGGCCGCCAGGCTCACCAGGTCGGCGAGCCGCCCCGCGCCGGTCGCGGCGAGAATCCTGGTCAGCTCGGCGAGCTTGTGCGCATTGCGGGTGGCGAGAACCACGCGCCGAGGCCGGAGAACCATGCGCAGCCGTTAAGGCTCTGCCTGCCCGGGGGGGCGACCCCCTGGAACCCCCCGCTGCGCCGGGCGGCGCCACGCTGCGCAGCCGTTAAGGCTCATTTTCCAGCGCCGCGTGCTGCAGCTTCGTCAGCTCACCGCAACCGGTCACCGCGAGGTCGAGCAGCCGGTCGAGCAGTTGCCGGTCGAACGACTCGTGTTCGGCGGTGCCCTGGATTTCCACGAACCGGCCGTCACCGGTGCAGACCACGTTCATGTCCGTGTCGGCGGCGGCGTCCTCCTCGTAACACAGGTCAAGCCGCGGCTCGCCGCCGACGATCCCGACACTGCCCGCCGCCACGGACACCACCAGCGGGTCGCCCGGGCATCGGCCGCGGCGGCA
>DATFVJ010000052.1:0-8390 GCA_035260365.1 Streptosporangiaceae bacterium | reverse complement strand
CCGCCGGTGGCGACGGCCTCGTAGTCGCGAATGTCGAAGACCGCTCCGCCCGGCGCTGGCCTTTCGACGGCCCCGAGGAATGCCCCTGGCACGACGGACAGCCCGGTCTCCTCACCGATTTCGCGGATGACGGCCGCATGGTCGCTCTCCCCGGCCTCGACCCGCCCGCCCGGCAGCGACCAGAGTCCCTCACCCGGCGGGTGTCCGCGCCGGATCAGCAGCAGCCTGCCGCCGGAGTCCCATACCACCGCCCCGACGCACCGGAGACGTTGTGCATGCACGACCGCAGTATCCCAGGACCGGCAGTTGGTCGCGGCCGGCCCAGCTGGTAACTACCGCACTGCGCGCACCTGTAGGTGTACCAGTGACACGTGCGGGGGCCGGCTGGCACGTTTAGGGATACCCACGCCGTTGCGACGGGCTGGTTCTTGCGGCTGCGCCGTCGTACCCGGCCGGGATCGCCTCCGGTGCGGCCACTTGACGTGGGACCGCAGACAGAAGACGTTGTGTAGTCATGAAGACGGCGCCAAACTGCCCCCGCTGCGGTGGGCCGGTGCACGAACCTAACGCGTGGACCAGCGCGTGGCGCTGCGAGGTGCACGGTGAGGTGTATCCCCTGTTCCCCGCGTACCCGCCGTCACGTGAGGGCATGGAGGCGCTGCTGCGGACCGCCGCCGTTCCCGTCTGGCTGCCCTGGCCGCTGCCGGCCGGCTGGCTGGTGACCGGCTTCGCTGGCGCAGGCGACGAGCGCGTGGGCGCGCGGGCCTGCGTTGTCGCGCTCTCCGGGCCGAATCCGGTCGGCGGGCCCGGCGACCTGCTCGTGGCGGCCGAGGAACCTGGTATCGGGCTCGGCGCCAGGCTGGCCGGCCTTGACGGGCCGGACCCGGGTCAGGATTTCGCGGCGCGGTCACCGTACACGACCTTTCAGTACGGCGGGCACGAGTTCCCGCTGTGGCACGTGCCGGCGCCGGACCGTGCGGTGTTCGCGGGCGAGGCCATGGGGAACTGGCTGTGGGCGGTGCTGTGGCCGGACACCGCGGGCACACTGCTCGTGGAGACGCTGACCCTGCGTGATCTCCGGGATCCCGGCCAGGATCTGGACGTGCCCTTCGGCGCGATGTCCCCCCGCCTGCCCAAGGCCAGCGAGGCATAAGAGCCGGGCCACGCGCGAATCCCCGCGGGAGCGCACAAACTAACATCGGCTGTGGTGCGTATCGACTTGCATTTGCACAGCAGCGCGTCCGACGGTACCGACCCGCCGGCCGAGGTGATGCGCCGCGCACGCGCCGCCGGTGTCGACGTCGTCGCCCTGACCGACCACGACACGACGGCGGGTCTTGCCGAGGCGGCGCGGGCGCTGCCCGCCGGGCTCACCCTTGTCCCTGGCGTCGAGCTGTCAAGCCTGATGGACTCCCGCAGCGTTCACCTGCTCGGCTACCTCTTCGATACCGCCGATCCCGACCTGGCGGCCGAATTCGCCAAGATCCGCGAGTCCAGACGTGACCGCGCGCGGGGCATGGTGGCGCGGCTCCGCGCGCTCGGCGTTCCCGTGACCTGGCAGCAGGTCACCCGGATCGCGGCCGGCGGCACGGTGGGCAGGCCGCACGTGGCCCGCGCCATGCTGGACTCCGGCGCGATCAGCCAGTTCGACGAGGCGTTCACGAAGGACTGGATCGCACCGGGCGGCCGGGCCTACGTGGACAGGTATGCGCCGACCCCGGCGCGGGCGATCGGCCTGGTGCGCGCGGCCGGGGGAGTGACGGCGCTCGCCCACCCGCGCGCCGGCCGCGGCGGCTCGTGGCTGCCGCGGGAGCGGATCGCGGAGCTCGCGGCGGCCGGGCTCGCCGCGGTCGAGGTCGACCACCCGGATCAGAACCATGAGCAACGGGCTGAGCTGCGCCGCGAGGCCAGCGAACTTGGCCTGCTCGCGCTCGGGTCGAGCGACGACCACGGGAGCCTGACCGGCCACCGGATCGGCTGCGAGACGACGTCGCAGGAAGTCTACGAACGCCTGGTCGCGCTCGCCAATGGCGCGAATCCGATCCCCGGCCCGCCCACATAACTCCGCGATCCCCCGTGCCGCTGAGGGCGGCGGCGACCTGGTCGGACCTTCAGCTGTCATTTCGGACCCCCGCAATAACGCACCATGACACAGCGTGTCCCACCCGGCGCCGCCAGATTGGCCGCGGCGCGCCGCGCCGGACGGCGCCGCGGATCGCGGGCGTCAGGGCACACGTGATCCGCGGCGCTGACGGGCCGCCGGGGTGGGCCGCGGCCGGGGCCGTCGATGGTGAGGATGAAGCCTCGCCCGCGCACTGGTTCTGGTTCACGATGAGCGAACCGGTGCCCGACGAGAAGCTCGCCGAACTGTTCGACTGGGTCGAAACCTTGCTCCGCACGCAACACCCCGACTACCTCGCGACCAGATCAAACCCTGCTGGCCCAACCACCCCGAAGCACGATGGGAACTCGCCCGGCTCTACCAGCAGTGGTCCCTCACCTACCTAGCCAAACGACCAGCCCCGAGAGACGCCGCCGACTGGCACGACCGCTGGTCCTCCGGTGTAATCCGCCGCCTCGGCCAAACATGAGTCGGTGTGAAGGAACCTGCCGACGCCAGCCCGGTCTCGACAAACCTAGCGATCGGTATCATCGTGGGACCTAACTAGCTCATGAGTCTGCATCTGCACTACACGACTAGAGTGTTATCCGTCGAGATTTGACGTATAGTTGAGTGAGCGTGTGGGCTAACCGCTAGGATCAGGTTAATGCTGCTGAGATTTGAGGTCTCCAACTATCGGTCGATCTTGGAGCCGGTCGAGTTGTCCATGATCGCCGTCGATGAGGACAGACCCTCGGCTCGGGGGTTCCCTCTGCTCACCGAGCGCGTGCTGTCGGTCGCCGGGATCTACGGGCCGAACGCATCGGGGAAGTCGAATGTCGTTGAGGCTCTCGTGTGGCTGTCCACGGCCGTGGGGCGGTCACTTCGAACGTGGGACGAATTCATTCCGCGCGAACCGTTCAAGTTTGGCCTAGGGCCGAATACTGCCTCGACATACGAGGTAGAGATGGTCGTCGAGGGTGTGCGGTACGCCTACCGAGTCGACGTCGACGACTCAGCAGTGCTGTTCGAGGGTCTGTACAGCTACCCGGCACGGCGCAGACGCATCCTGTTCGAACGAGAGGGCTTGGAGATCCACTTCCGCCGAGGGCTCGGAACTCTCGCGGGCACACGGGAGCTACTGACACCCACCACGCTGGCACTGTCGGCGGCGATGAGGTTTCATGAGCCAGAAGTTCAGCCTTTCGGGCGCAACCTGGCAGACATCCAAGTCCGTGGCATGCGGCGCCGAGTGGCATGGCGGAGACCACTGCCGGCTTTCGCACCAGGCCTCTCATCGACGGAGCGCCTGTTTGACGAGCGGGGCCAATCAACTCAGCCGTCGCTCTTTGACGACACGGACTTTGCTCCATCCAATCCTCGGGAGTCGGCTCTGGCGTTGCTGCGATTCGCCGACCTCGGAATCGACAATGTGCAGATTGTGGAAGACGAGGACGACGCCACTCGCCTGTCGGCTCAAGCGGCACGTGAGCCAAGGCGTCAACTGCGGCTCATGCACCGCGTCGCGGAACAGGAGTTGCCCTTCGATCTCTCCGAGGAGTCGGCAGGAACGCAGACGTGGTTCGCTCTCATCGGGCCGACACTGGGTGCGCTACGCCGTGGCCGAATCCTTCTATTCGATGAGATCGACGCCAGCCTTCACCCGCGGCTGTCGGCTCGCCTGCTCGAGTTGTTCCTAGATCCCGAGACGAACCCCTACGGGGCCCAACTCATCTTCACCACCCACGACACCAGCCTGCTCAACCACCTCAACCGGGACGAGGTGTGGCTGACGGAGAAGGATGATAGTGGTGCTACCAGGTTGACCGCGCTGGCCGAGTACGGCGGCGACAAGGTGCGACGATCACTTAATCTGGAGAAAGCTTACCTCCAAGGGAGATTCGGAGCTGTCCCCGAGGTCGACCAGTTCACTCTGCGTCGCATGTTGGGCCTGGTGCCGAGCGACGCATGATGGCCCACAAGAGTCACAAGGCCGGAGGCCGGCCGCTCAAACGGAGAGTCGCGACCCGCAGACCTCGAAAGACGCTCCTGATCTTCTGTGAAGGGGAGAGAACCGAGCCTGAGTACCTTGACGCCCTGAAGAGGCAACCATCGGTGCGGGACGTTGCAGCTGTGGATCTTCGCGTCGAGACTGGACAAGGGGGATCTGTGCCTCAGACTCTTGTGTCGATGGCTGCAGCCGCCCGCAGCAAGGCCATCGATGAGGAGGCTGAAATCGATGAGTTCTGGTGCGTATTCGATGTCGAATGGCCGAGGAACCATCCGGGCCTCAAAGAGGCCATCGGGCAAGCTGGCCAGAACGGCATCCAACTCGCGGTGTCTAATCCGTGCTTCGAGCTCTGGCTAATTCTGCACTTTCAGGATCAGAGCGCATGGTTGGAAAAACGACGGCGCACGCAGGCTCCGCCGAAGACTCGACGGGGCCAGCGATAAGGGCCTCGCCGCCGCAAAGTACATGCCACTTACCCAGGATGCAGCGCGTCGCGCCAGACAACTCGACGAGCGCCACCTGCAAAACGGCACCGAATTCCCGCACGACAACCCCTCGTCCGGTATGCACCACCTCCTCGCGGCAATTGAGCCACCCGAGTCCTGAGGATAGCGATCTGCTTAGGTAGCCTCGAACTGTCTTAGATAGCCGGGGAGCATTAGCACGCTAATCAGTACCCGCGCAACAGAATTGCTGTGCACTTGTGCCATTTGACATAGCAGTAAGGTCCCGTCACGAGGTATGAAGTCTCCCGATCAGTCCTTCCTTGTGCCCCGCAAACCGATCTTGATCGACTGGAGTCGTCACGACCGACAGCCCGGTGTGTTTCGGACACGCGCCGGCGTGTCGCGCCAGTCCGCCTCTTGACCGCACCCGGACCACCCACCCCCAACGCCTCGCCCCGGCCCACCGCCGCCCGAACTCGATTGGCCAACAGGGGTCAGCTGTGGCGCCCAACGGGGCATCGCGGAGGCCGTTGGCGCGGCGGCCGCGGGCGGTTCAGGGGTTTTCGGGGAGCTTGCCGTGCGACAGGAGGGGCAGGGACCGAAGGCGCCGCCCGGTGGCGGCGAAGATCGCGTTCGCCAACGCGGGAGCGACCGCGATGAGGGGTGTTTCCCCGGCGCCCGCCGGTGGGATATCCCTGCGGTCGAGCAGGATCACGTCGATCGGCGGCACGTCGCTGAAGCGGGGCACCCGGTACTGGGTAAGCGACGCGTTCGAGATTGTGCCCTCGTCGAAATGGACGGCCTCGAACAGCGCGCCGCCGAGCGCCATCACGGTCGCGCCCTCGATCTGGTTCACGACGTTGTCCGGGTTCACGACCGCGCCGCACTCGTAGGCGGTCACGATCGTCCGCACATCCACCCGGCCGTCCGGGCGCACGCTCACCTCGGCGCACGTGGCCACGCGCCCGTCCTTTTCCATGCCGCACGCGATGCCAAGGCCGCGGCGGTCCAACCCGTCGCGCGGGGCGCGCTCCGGCGCACCGGGGGATACCCCGGCCGGGCCAGCCTGCAGGCCTGGGCCAGCCTGCGGGACCGAGCCTGCCTGCGGGACCGAGCCTGCCTGCGGGGCCGGGTCAGCCTGCGGGGCCGGGCCTGCCTGCACGGCCCAGCCAGCGCGCTCGGCGGCGGCGCGCAGGACCGCTGCCAGGCGCTCGTCGCCCAGATGCCGCAGGCGGAACTCCAGCGGGTCGATGCCGAGTTCGTGCGCAAGCTCATCCAGGTGCGACTCGCGGGCGAAGTTGTTCGCGGTCGCGGCGAGCGCGCGGTAGGAGCCCTGCGGCAGCGGCGACTGCGCGGGCTGGAAAACGATCCGCTGTGCGGGCACCAGGTAGGGCGTGCGAATGCCAGCCGCGCCCGAATTGAGGTTGGTGAATTCCCAGCCGGTGAGCGCGGCGCCCGGAGCGCCCCCGGCAGCGGCGCCCCCGGCGGCGACCGACGCAGCGGCGCCCCCGCTGGCGGCGCTCCCGGCAGCGGCGCCCATGGCGGCGGCGCCCCCACCGGCGCCCGTGGCGGCGGCACCCCCGGCGGCGTCCGCCACAGCGGCGCCCCCGGCAGCGGCGCCCCCGGCGACGCCGGCCGCAGCAGCGCCTACGGCAATGGCGCCCCTGGCAGCGTCCCCGGCGGCGTCAACGGTAGCGGCGCCGGTTCGCGCGCCGCTGCGGACGTCGATGACCGCGGCGGGCCGGAAATAGCCCCAGGTGAACTCCTCTGCCCTGCTCCACTGCACCTTGACGGGCCGGCCGGCGGCCCTGGCCAGCCGGGCGGCCTCGGCAGCGACCGGGCTGGTGTGTTTGCCGCCGAAGCCAGCACCGGTTCCCGCGACGATCACCCGGACGTTGGCTTCTGGGATGCCGAGCGCCTCGGCGAGGTCACGCCGTACCCCAAACGGCCGCTGCGTGCCGGTCCACACGGTCAGCCGCCCGCCGGACCAGGCGGCCAGCGCGGCTCGCGGTTCGAGCGGCACGTGCGCGATGTAGGCGGTGGTGTACGTCGCGGCAAGCTGGACGTCCGCCGCCTCGATCGCGGCGGCGACGTCGCCGCTTTCGTGGCTGAAACGCCCGCCCCAGCCCTCGATGTCGAGCGGATGCGAGCGCAGGTGGCCGGCCAGGTCTCGTTCGCGCGGCGCCGCCGGCCGGTCCCACTCGGCGTCGATCATCGCCACCGCACGCGCCGCGGTGAGCGGATCGGGGCCGGCCACCCCGGCGAACGAGCCCTCGTGCACCGCGACGACGCCGGGCACCGCGCGGGCACGGCCGAGGTCGGCGGCGCGCAGCGTCGCGCCGTACGCCGGCGGCCGCAGCACCTTGCCGTGCAGCATGCCGGGCAGGGTCAGATCCGACGTGAACCGCTTGGCCCCGGTCACCGCCGCGGCGGCGGCCGGCCCCCGCGTCGGCTGGCCGGCCGTGCGCCACGCCCGCGGGTCCCCGACGGGCGCGTCCGCGGCGGCCGTCACGGTTCGCCGTAGGCCGCGGAGCAGATCGCCGTAGCCGAGCGCGGCGCCGGTGGATTTATCCCTAACGACTCCGCCGCTGGCACTCAGCTCGCCAGGATCGACCTCAAGGCCGGTGGCCGCCATGGCGACCAATGCCTGCCGCGCGGCGGCCGCGGCGGTGGCGAGCGCCTGCCCGGTGTCGGGCATGGACCTGCTGCCGAACGTGCCGACATCGAAGGGGCAGATGTCGGTGTCGCCGAGCACCACCCGCACCGACCGCAGCGGCACCCCGAGTTCCTCCGCGACCAGCATGGCGAGCGCGGTCGTGTTGTCCTGGCCGACATCGACCTTGCCGGCGAAGGCGGTGACCGGGCCGTCCGCGCCGACGTGGATCCAGACCCCGCCGTTGGCCTGCCACGGCCCCGGCCGGCCGCTCGGCGCCGGCGGCAGCACCGACACCAGCCCATCGGGCAGCACGCTGAAGTAGTCGCGGTCTTCGGGCGCCTGCAGGTCCCACGGCACGGACGGCCCCGCGGCGGCGCTGGCGCGCGGCCAATCGGCGTCCACGGCGGGCACCTGGGACCCCGCCGGCCCGGCGGCCCGGCCGTGCGGTGCGGCATCGACCGTCGCGGCGGCGTGCAGTCCCGCGGCGCTGCCGGTGGTCGCGTCCGGCGGCAGCCGTTCGGCTTCCTGGGCTTGCTCTTGCTCGTGTGGCCGCGCGGCGCCGGGCGGGCCGGCCGTCCCCGCGGCCGCCCGGACCGCCCGCAGTATCCGGGGATAGGCGCAGCACCGGCAGATGTTCCCGTCGAGGGCGCGGACGATCTGCGCGTCGTCCGGGCCGGGGTCAGCGGCGAGCAGCGCCGCCGCGGCGAGGACCATTCCTGGCGTGCAGTAGCCGCACTGCGTCGCGCCTTCGGCCACGAGGGCGGCCTGTACCGGGTGCGGCGCTCCCGGCGGCGCGAGCCCTTCGACCGTCGTCACGGCGCGGCCGGCCACGTCGGCCACCGGGGTGACACACGCCCGCACCGGGACGCCGTCGGCGAGCACCGTGCACGCGCCGCAGGCGCCGACCGCACAGCCGTACTTGGCGCCGGTCAGGCCAAGCTCCTCGCGCAGCACGATCAGCAGGCTCCGCTCCGGATCCGCTGGCGCGGCACGGCGTTCGCCGTTGACGGTCAAGTGGATCATCTGCGGCATCGCGTCGTCCTCCTCCGGCACCGAGTTGGTTCACGTGCCATGGTCTCCCGGCGTTGCCCGGCCTGCCAGGCCGCCGCTGGCACGGGGTTGCCCGGCCGGGGCACGGACCTCGCGCCTCCTGCCGGCCCGGGGGACGACCCCCGG